>JAISNS010000344.1 GCA_031276105.1 Dysgonamonadaceae bacterium | reverse complement strand
CAAATCCTGCTCGTTTTTCAGGGGATCCCGCGTCAAGCGCGGGATGACAGCCCTGAGCGGTTTATTCTTCTACCGGGTCGCCGCAATCGTCGTAAGGGAATATTTCGCAATTGCGGACTTCGGGGCCTATCCAGTTTCCTTTCATATCGACGCGGGGCCACAACTGGTCTTCGTCGATGGGAATGAATTGAATCATGTCCCAATTACCGTCGTAGCTGTGTCCCGTACTGACGACGTCGAAGCGCAAGGTATGCTTTCCGGTTGTTTGTACGTCGATAATGCCGAGCAAATGGGAAATCATTACCGAACTGAATTTCTTCGCATTGTACTGCTTCCATCCGTCTATTTCAATTTGTTCGTGCGACGATCCTTCGGCTTCGGGATTGGGCATATATTCCGCCAAATTGAAAACGTAGGGCAATACCTGATCGTCGTACCCTTCCTGTTTGAACGTTGTTTTCATACTCATGTCGTGTAGGCGGCGGTAACACAGCCAGACTTTGTATTTCCCTTCCACCAATACCGGCGTTTTCATTTCCATCCACTGGATGGTGTTGGTACTCATCACGAAGTGTATGTAATCGCTGTAAACATATTGGGCTTTTTCGTCAAATACTTTATCGCTGCCGCAGTAGTAATAAACGGAACCGGCGGCTTTACTTCCTCCCCATTGTATTTCGGACAAATCGCCGGAGGCAAATCCGACATTTGTGCCGGCGGTACGGAATGTTTTCAAGGCCATCATTTCGGGTTGTTCGGCCAAATCCCAATAAATCCGGTAAGCCGTTCGGTTTTTGATTTGGATATTGCCGTTGATTTTGTGGATAACGCCGTTGGAACAGCTTAAATCGGAAAATTCGCTTTCCCGGTCTAACGAAACGCCCGGTTCAACGATTTGTCCCTGTATCCATTCGTTGAGTAGCACTACGTTCTGGTTTCGTTTGAAGGTGATAACCTGTTTCGGGGCCAAGGTTTGCATACTCGAAATGTAGAACAGGTCGGCAACGTACAGCAACGAGTTGATGGCGTGATAACCGACAAAATTCCGGATTAAGGTATCGGGGTCTTCGACGGCCGGCGTATTTTCGCGGAGTTGCGCCAGCAAGTCGTCTATCGTGTGGATGCCGGCTTCTTCAAAGGCTTTATCGTCCTGAATAAAGAAAGTAAACCAGAAGTCTTCCCTTTCGACGGAAAGCGAATCGGCCAGTTCCGATTGTTCGAAGAGGGATTTCATCAGCGAATAATCGTCGGGCAAAGCGCGGATAGCGTCCGTAATACTGTTTTTGGGCGGCGTAAGCACTCGGTCGATGATGTGCAAAATGCCGTTGCCTCCCCGGATGTCATTGCCGTAGTCAACGATATTTGCCTGCCGGTTGATGCGGTACGTTTTTCCGTCGTCATTTTTCGTTGTCAGGTATTTTTTCAGGAAATTGGGCGAAGCCAATCTTCCGTCTATAAAATCGGTCGTCGCCAAGGTGTCGCGTATCAAGTGGTATTTGACAATCGCTTCGGCTTCTTCTTTCGTCAGCGCATCCACGCCGCTTTTCCCGTTTTCCTGAAGGTAAGCCTTTATGGCTTCGTCGGTCGGAGCAAACAGCGTGTAAGTACCGTAAGCATGTATGGTACCGGTAAGCTCGGCCTTTTGTACGACAGACAAAAATGCGGATAGCTGTTGTTCTTCCATCAATTCATCGATCATCTTTTCGTCATATACCTGATATATTTCGCCGTCCATCATTTTTTCGCAGGAGGAGAAGAAAAAGATAGCGGGCAAAAGGCAAAAGATAAGGGATAAAAGTTTCTTTTGTAAGCCTGTAGTTTTCATGATTGTATTGTTTTATTGTTGATAAAATGTGTTTTGAACCAAGTTTTTGTTCGTTTTTAATTCTTCGAAATAGATAGGCAAATAGTGGCTTCCCTGATTGTTTTGCCATTTGTTTTGCAAACTGTATGCTTTTTCGGGCGGCGCGGCTAAGATGGCCATTCGCAAAAGATAATTCAGGTTTTCAGGGCTATAATTATCTCTTTTGGCGTGCCTGAGTACGTCGAACCAGCGTTTTCCTTCAAACGCAAATTCGCGTGCGCGTTCGTTGAGGATAAATTCTTCGAGCGTTTTAGCGTCGATATCGCCGGTTTGTTTATAGAGCAAATCGGTCGATTCCGGAGCGTTGGCCCGGCTTCGGATTTGCATGAGCAAGGCTTTTGCTTCCTGCAATAAATTCTGATTATTGTTTTCCAAAATCGCTTTTTGCGTCAGGGCTTCCGCTTTCATCAGGATTACGTCGGCTAAACGGTAAAAAATCCAGTTACAGAAACGATTGCCGCTTTCCCGGTAGGTGGCGTCCTCTCTCGACAAGCCGATCCATTTCCAGATATAGCCTTGCTTTTGGGCGATGCCGTCGTTTCGGATGTCGCGCCAGTCGCGAGCGAGGCTCGAAGAAACGAAATACTCGGTAGTGAAATTCTCCATTTTGGCTTGTATGGTAGTAGAACCGGGAATAAATGCACTCACGAGCACATTTTCCTTGTCTGTTCCGAACTGCAATTCGAAGATGCTTTCCACGCAGTTGCCCTGCACATACATTTGATCGAACAGGAGGGAAGCATCGCTTTCGCCGGCGATATACACCGTATCGGAAGTTCCGGCCGTTCGTCCGTCGATTAAAACCTGTTCCCGGCTAACGGGAAACAGGGAATATTGTCCGGAGTTGATGACTTGCGAGCATTGCTCGATGCAATTGTCGTAATCGCCTTTCCACAAGTAAATATCTGCCAGCAGGGTTTTGAGGCTCCATGTGTTGAACCGGCCTTTGCTGGATGCCAAACCGGTGTGGCTGTACGGGATTTCGTTTTCCACGTTTTTCAATGCCACAATTAACGAGTCAACAATATCCGCCTGTTTGGTAGCGGGAATCGAAAACGGCTGATTGTCGTAAATACTTGCCTGCGTGGTGTAAGGAACGTCGCGGAACGTGCGCAGCAGGTAAAAATAAGCCAGACTGCGGATACATACGGCTTCGGCTTCGTATTGTTTCAATAGCTTTTCGGAAAACGACAGGTCTTTTTCCTGCGCCAATTTACCCAGTTCAAGCACCGTATTGCACTGATTGATTGTCCGGTAAAAATAGTTCCAAGTTGTAAACGGGTTGGAAGGGACAATTTCCCCGTTGTTGATAGCAATCAGTTGTTCATTGGTGAGGGAGGTCAATTCCGTCATATCCGCCCGTATTTCGCCCCAGATAAAATAACGGTTTACCATGTCGTCTTCCATCAGGGAAGCGTAGCAGCCCATGAGAGCGGAAAACGTTTCTTCTTTGGTTTTCCAGAAGCGTTCGCGGATTACGCCGTCTTCCGGTTCCAGATTCAACCAATCCGAACAGGACGACAGGATTATAATTGCCGGAAAATAAAGGAGAAAGAAAAACGAAGTTTTCCCCCTTTGCTCACCTTGCCCCTTTTGCCCTGCACCTTGTACCTTTTCTCGTGTACCGTGTTTAAAAATTCGTTTCATATTATTGTTTGTTTTTTGTTGTTTATCAGAAAGTAATATTTAACCCGAAAGTGTATGACCGGGGAATGGGAGCAAAAGAATAGTCCTGTCCGGGTGTAGAGCCTCCGATAGAAACTTCCGGGTCTTGCCCCGTGTAATTGGTCCATACATAAAGATTATTGACCGTCAAGTACATATAGAGTTCCGAAAGGTGGTATTTGGTCAACCATTCTTTTTGGAAATTGTATTTGAACGTAACGGATTTCCAGCGGATAAACGATCCGTCTTCGATGAACCGGTCGGAAGCCAGCCAGTTGTAGTTGTCCGAACCGTACAGGGCGCGCGGCAAGAGGTCGGCGGGCGCGTCTTCCGGATTCGCATATTCGTGGCGCCAGCGTTTCAATACCGATTTACTCTGATTGTCGAAGTTGTACATACTTTCCATTTTCATGCGTGTCATATTAATGATGTCGTTTCCGTAGCGGAAATGGAAAACCGTATTCAACGAAAACTGTTTGTATTTGATAGATGGAGTTAATCCTCCGTAAAACAACGGATTGTAATCGCCGAGATAAACGATGTCCTGATAGTTGATATTCCCGTCGTGGTTTAAGTCCTGATAGCGAGCGTCGCCGGGCTGAAAAACGTAAGCAATAGTCGGATATCCGAATTGCATAAGCACGGGCGTCGCTTTTCCCTGTTCATCTACGGTATAAACCGGATTTCCGTTTCTGTCCTGTGCAATGGTCTGCGTAGCGTTCACGTAAACGCCGTCGTATTTATATCCGTAGAAAGAGCCTATCGGCTGATTGAGGAGGATACGGGAAAGGTACGAACCGCTTTTACTCCAATCGCCGGAGTACAGTTCGGCGTATTCGTTCACGTCTTTGATTACGTTTTCGTAACGCGCCAAGTTGAAAGCGAAGTTGATATTCAGGTCGCGGGTACGGATGGGGGTATAATTCAGGTTGATTTCCCAGCCGCGATTTTCCAGCGTTCCGTCGTTCATACTCATCGTAGAAAATCCCGAAGAAGTCGGTATTTTTACTTTTTCCGTAAATTGATCTTCGGTTGTTTTGACGAAATAATCGACTTCGAGGTTCAATTTATAATCCAGAGCGACAAAATTGATTCCGTAATTTTGCTGAACACTTTTTTCCCAACGCAATTCACTCAATTCGAGGTTTTGCGGATAAGTGGCGTTATTGCCTAAGTACGACCAGCCGTAAGTGGCGTAATTATTATAGAACAGGTAATTTTTGCTCGGCGCTTTCCCTACAATTCCGTAAGAAGCGCGAAGCGAAAAGTCGTCCAACCATTTGATTCTCTTCAGAAAAGGTTCGCTTGAAATCCGGTATCGTCCCGAAAGGGCCGGAAACAGCCCGAAGCGGTAATTTTTGCCGAAGCGGGAACTGCCGTTGTAATTCAGGTTGCCGAAAATCGTATATCGATCCAAAAAGGTATAGTTCAGGTTCAAGAACGTTTCGATTGTCCGTTCGCGGGAAGAGGGCGAAGTTCCATTACCGTTGGGATATACGCGCGATTCAATCGAAGTATCCTGCAATTTGGGATTTGCCAAGTTCGACGAAAGCGCCGTGTAGGAATATCCGCTGTTTTCGAAACTGTGTACTCCGGCTACGCCGATAAAGCGGTGTATGTTTGCGTCTGCAAATTCGGGCGTGAAATACAATTTATTAAAGGTGTGGATGGTAAAACCTTCGCCGTCGCTCTCGGTTGCCTGATTGGTTTGCGGGTTCGACCAGGGAAGTCCGGTAGCCGATTGCGGCAGGAATTTATTCTTTTTTTCGTTGAGCGTTTGGAACGAAATATCGAACGTATATCTCCAAACCAGGTTGGGTTGATACTGGATGGATAATTTCGGTAAAATCGTTTCGCTGAGGATGTCGTAACGTCCTTCTCTGGCCATTGCCACCGGGTTGAATACTTTCGGATAGCTTCCCTGCGGATTGTTGACCGGCGTAAAATACGTAGGCGTTTGTATGCCGAATTCGTTGATATAATAAATGCTCTGGTTCGGCATTTTAATATACGCATGGGAGCGGATGTCGGCATTTTCCTTGTCGTTGTCCGGCACGTAGTTTTTTTGGATATTGGAATGTGTGTAAGCAATATCCGCGCTGAAGCGCAGGTGATCCGAAACGTAATAGTCGAGATTCAAACGGGTATTGATGCGTTGCAATCCGGTACCGATGGTGTTGCCCACCTGGTCGTAATAACCGGCCGAGAAAGCGTAACGCACTTTCGGGCTTCCCCCGCGCACGGATAAATAGTAGTCCTGCGCCGAAGCATCTTGCGATACGGCGTCCACCCAATCCGTATTCTGCGAATAGTTGTAAAAAAATTCGGGATTGTTCGGGTCGTAGGCGAAATACGGATAGACCAACGGATCCAAAATGCTTCCTCCGTTCAGATGTTCTTCCAGAATGAGGGTAGAATATTCGCTTCCGCTCAAGGTGGGGATATGCGGGGGCGTCGGATAATAGGAAGTCGTTGCCCGGAAAGACACTTTGGGCGGCGAAATTGTTCCCCGCTGGGTAGTGATTTGCAGAACGCCGTTAGCCGCTTTCGATCCCCAGATAGCGGTAGCTGCGGCGTCTTTCAATACGGTGATGTCTTTGATGTCGGAAGGCGCAATGTTCAGCAATTGAGAAAATTCTTCTTCGGTAGCCGTGCCGAAATCGAAATCGGAACTGATGCTTGTTTCCAGCGGAATACCGTCCACCACAATCAACGGTTGGTTGTTTCCGCTGAAAGAAGTAATCCCGCGAATACGGATAGCCATTCCGCTACCGGGGTCGCCTGCGTTGGCGACGATATCGACGCCGGCCAATCGTCCTTGAATCATTTCATCGACCGAAGCTGCGTGCAAGTCGGCTATCTCGCTGGCGTCCAGGTGAACAATCGACATGGATATGTCGCGGTGGTCAATCGGTAAGGTACCCACCGTCCGTTTCGGGGAAGCGGTAATCGTTACTTCGCCCAACATTTGGTTGTCTTCTTCCAAAGTCACTTTGACGGTCGTATTGGAACCGATGGGAATTACTTTTCGTTTATAGCCGAGATAGCTGATTTCCAGTCGGTTTTTTGTATCGGTGACGTGTAAACTGAAATTTCCGTCGATGTTGGTTACCGTACTCGATACCACCCGGTTGTCTTTATTTACTTCGGCAATAGTGGCTTGAATGAGCGGCAGTTTGTCCTGAGCGGAAATAACCGTTCCCCGGATGAGCGCTCTTTCCTGCGCCGACAAGTGAGTGAAAGACAGCGCCAGCAGCAGGCCGGATAGGAAACATATTTGTATGATAAGTCGTTTCATGTGTAAAAAGATTAAAAACTAAAAGGTAAATATTTCATTCATTATCGTGATTTAAGGTAAACGTAAAGAAGTTGTTTACCTCGTGAAGCACAGCTTTGCAGGCAATGCGATTACTTCTGTAATTATTCGGAATCGTTGAGCCGGTTACTTTTCCCCTTTGGACGCGCATGGTGGAAGATGTACCGAATCCGCCGCTCACTAAGATTTTTGAACCCAGGGTAATGGGTTGCGGCATGAACTCCATTAAGCCGTTTGCCGTTTTTGTCACTTCGATACGGGCGCCGGCATTGGTCAGCCCCAAGGCTTCGTCGGTTATTTTCAGCAGGGTGGAAGCCAGCAAGCGATTGGGCGACATCGGGTTGACCGGATAGATGTAATTCAATCCGTCGTCGGGGAGAACGGTACCTTGCAGGAAATGAGCGTTTAAGAACTTGGTAGCCTTGGCGCGGGCGTCCAGATCGCCTCCGGTAATAGTGGCCAGCGTGGAGATGTATCCCCGGTTAATGGCCTGATTCATTGCTGTGTTATTAACCATTAAGACCGTATAAAAGTTTTCCGGCTTGATTCCGTCCAAGTCGTTCTTGTCTGCGATTTTCAGGCAGGCTTCTACGTAATCGACAAACAGGCTGACGTTGCGATTTTCCGTTCTTGCGCGGTCAAGGTATTGCCAGAGCGTTAATTCCGTCCAGCGGGCGTCGGCGGCCGTTGTTTCCCGCGGGGAATATTGGAGTAAGCGATCTACATTATAAATGAGTCCGTTGTTGAACGGTTCGTCTAATGGGGTAACCGTGACGTAAGTGCCGTCTTCGATATTGCCCGCCGCCTGCAATTGGTTGTCTTTGTAGCGAACGAGGTCGCCGTAGGCATTGACCAGAAATCCCCAACCTTCGTAGTTGGAAATGGGCGAGGTGGTAAAGTTGCGTATTTCGGAGTCCACTTCGTTGTTTTTCAGTCCGGGGAAAATGTGCATCCGCATCAGCCGTTTGAGGCGATCGTCGGCGGAAGCGCCTGGCATTTCCGAATTGGAAAAGGAGTTGGAAACCGAACTGTAAGTGAAACCGTCTGCTTTCAACAGTTCGTCGGAGAAGTTCAGGAGGGTGTATCTTTCGGAAGGATAGCCGCTGAGGATGCTTTTCATCAGGTCTTCGCGCAGGCCGTTGCTGTAGAAATTGACGTAAGCCCGGTTCAACCATGTATGTGCCGGATTGAGGAATATTTCGGAATAAACCGTTTCAAAATATTTGCTTTTGATAACGTGATCAATTTGATAAACAAAACCGTTGCTCGCCATTTTTTTATCGGCGATTCCGGCTTCATCAAAGGCTTTTCCGGTGTTGCCTTCCCCGTTCACATATTCTCCGGTGGAGGTCATGCTGTTTTTATAGAGGGACGGCCAAACCAGCCCGGTTGCCATGTGCGTATTGATTAATGTCGAAACGACTTCCTGCGGTAAGCGGTCGATACTTTCGTAGTATTTCAGCAGTTTGTTTTGTATAAATTCCTGCAATACGTTGTTTAGAGGGACAAAGAGCGTATTTCCGGTTTGTTCGGAGGCGTAATCTTCAATCGCTTCGGAATAAATATTTTCCAACAGCGGAGAAAAGGCCAGCGAATTGTAGATTTTAGCATATACTTTATCCATGCTTTCTTTGGGACGCATTTTCCGGAACATTTCCAGAAGTTCGACGGGAAGTTCGGTATAAATTTTGAAAACGTTTTTCCCGTTAACGTCTTTGAAATCCAGCAAGGATTTGAACCCGGAACAGGCTGGTTGTCGCAGGATATCGTCCATATTTTCTATCGGTTCGTTTACGGTAGAAACTTCGTGGATAATTCCGTTTTCGGCGATGATGTTTTCCCTTGTGATGACGCCGGCCTGAACGTTTTTTCCGGTAAAAGTGACTTCCGGATAAAACGTATTGTAGTCGGAAGCTTTCAGCGCTTCGGGGAACGAATTGAAATAGGCGGAGGTATAAACCGGCAGGTATTTGTAATTGTTCATAGACAAACGCACCTGATAGTTTGAGATGATATAACTGTAACCGCCTTGTATTGTTTGGTTGAACACCCATTTATTCTCAAATTCGGGGTCTTGGTAGGGTAGGGCGTAGCAGTTGGTTTTCCGTTTGAAAGCTCCGGGCACGTAGAGTTTGAGGTCTTCCGCGAGGTAATCGCCGAGGCGCTCGCTTGTCCATTTGCTGTAAACAATGGAATAGGCGACTAACCGGTTGAGTTCTTCTTCCGGAATGTCGTTTATGGAGGCATAGGCTTTCTCTTTGAGGTAAGCGACGAAAGCTTCGTCGTTAGGAGCAAAAACCGTATAAAGTCCGGCTCCTTTCAGGATTGGGGCATATTCGGTTTTATCCACGCATTGCAGGTAGCGGCTAAAATTGCCGTCTTGCGCCAATACTTCGTAAATGGGTTTTTCCAGCCGGTCGGGTCTTTCATAATATTGTTCTACATCTTCGTTGCATTGAACAAATAGAAAAACACATAACGTGCATAAAAAAGATTGGATAATTTTTTTCATTCCGTATAATTTTTATTTATGATAAATAGTATTAAAAGTCATAATGCAGCAGTATAATAAAATCATTATTAATGTTCGACAGTTAATTTATATACCTCTCCGGCGCCCAACAAGAAACATCCGGTACCAAAATCTTCGAAATCGGGCGCTTTGTCGTATTTCACCGGCTGTCCGTCTTTCGGTTCTTTCCCCGTACTCTGTACCCATCCAAGGAAACCGTTGGGATGAACGGCTTCATGTCTCAAAGCGTACCAAGATTTCAGCAATACCGGCAAATAGGTTTCGCGGTCTAACAGTTGCCGGTTGATACCCCAGGCCAGTCCGTAAACGAACAGAGAAGTGCCGGTGGTTTCTTTTCCACCGAAATGCCCCGGATCCAGCAGACTTACATTCCAAAAACCATCTTCACGTCGGCAGTTTTTTAAGGCTTCGGACATGAGCAAAAAATCGGACAGGTATTCGTCCCTGTGCGCTTCATTGTTTGGAATCACATCCAATACCCTCGCCAAAGCGGCATAAACCCAACCGTTGCCCCGCGACCAGTAACAATTTTTCCCGTTCGGTTCTTTATAAGGAGGGAGAAAATCCGCATCCCGCCACCAAAGCCCTTCTTCCGGATTGAATAAACCGGTCTTTCCCTGCTCGTTGCGGGTGAAAGAATACATTCGGTACATTTTTTCAAAGTACCGGTTATCGCCGGTTATTCCTCCTAATTTGGCCAAAATGGGCATTCCCATTTGGATAGCGTCGATCCACGACCAGTCATCGACTTGAGGCGTATGAAGCAAATGATCCATACAAATTTTTATGTTTCGTATTTTTTCCGGTTCGGGCGACAGGTTATACAAATCAATGTAGATTTGCCCGCAACACTGATCGTCGGCATTGCGGGTCGTATTACCGTTTCGCAATTTCCATTGATGAAATTCCGCCCACTGCAAGGCATAATTATAATATTCTTCTTTCGGGTAAATTTGGTGGAGCGCCATCAATCCTTCGTAGTAAACGCTTCTTGTCCATATATTGCTCGGACGTTGACGCCCGACAAAAGACGGTTGTTTGTAATCGGCGTATTTCCGCATGAAATAATCATTGACTTTTATCATGGTTTGAAGAACATCTTCCCTGTCGGGCAATTCTTCGGCCTGCGATTGAAATGTTCCGCTAAAAAAAACAAACAGGATAAACAGCTTTTTCATTGGGTGTTTCATGATAATTAAATTGTATTTTTTTAATGAACAAAGGTATTGTTTTTACAAAAAATAAAAATAGACATTTGTACATTTTAGCGGGAAATTTGTACGCAAAAATGGAAATCCGTACATTATACATGGAATTTTGTACATGAGTGAATATAACGAATAAAAAATAACTATTTTTGCAGAAAGTTAATTGTTATGAAAAACATCTTGCTGATAACTTTTTTCCTGTTTCGGTTTTCTATTATTTATGCGATAGATGTGGCGGCAAATTGCCGTTTTGAATGGCTCAGCGATAAAGACGGCTTGTCGCAAAACACGGTGCGGTGCATTATGCAGGACGGCAAAGGCTTTCTTTGGTTGGGAACAACCAATGGCTTGAATCGCTACAACGGGAAAGAATTTATCGTCATGCTCCCTCAAACCGGAAATTTTGCTTCCATATCCGACAACCGGGTGCGAAGCTTGAAAGAAGACCGGAACGGTTATATATGGGTGCGCACAACATCGAATATTTATTGTTGCTACGACCCCGGATTAGAACGATTTGTGGATTATGATCCGCAGAACCGGCAGAAAAATTTTTCCCACCTGCATGTATTTTCCAACGGCGATGTTTGGCTGTGGGGAAGAGACGGCGGTTGCTGCCGCGTCCGGCATACAGCCAACGGATTGCAATCGAAGCAGTTCGGCAAATCCGAATTGGGTTCTCAAACGGTTTCCTTTGTTTATGAAGACGCCCGGCATCAAGTTTGGATCGGTACGGATAGCGGCCTGTTTCGCTTGAAAGATGATTTGCCCGTTCGGGTTTCGTCCGAATCGTTTACATCCGTTCACGAATACCGGCAAGTCCTGTATTTTATTAACGACCGTCACATTGTTTCGTTCGATTCCGGACAATTCGGCGTGTCTGTCGATTTTTCGCGCGCGGTTTCCTTAAACATGACAACTTCGCTGAACGACGGACTGATTTTGTTGGCAACCAAAGAAAATATTCTTCTTTTCGATTCCCGGAAAATGCAGTTTATTCCTTCGGAACCTTTATTCAATAATCAGCAAGTAAAAAATTCTACACTTTATACCGATAATAAAGGAAATAAATGGCTGTATAATCATTCGGGAAGTATTTGGAGATATACCGGCGAACATCGTTTTGAAAAAATCGACTTGATTCCTCCCCCGATTCTTTCTACCATCGATTCCGAACGGTACGAAATTTATCACGATTCGCGCGATATCATTTGGATTACGACTTATGGAAACGGTCTGTTCTCGTTGGATCCGAATACCCGGCAAATCCAACATTATACCATGAATAATAGCGATTTGCCGACCAATCACCTGCTGTGCGTAACGGAAGATAAATCGGGGGAAATATGGGTCGGTACGGAATTTGCCGGCGTCAGCAAAATTTCCCTGAGCAATTATCCCGTGCAAATCCTGTATCCGGCTCAGGGCGACAGCCATAACCGGAGCAATGCCGTGCGTCTGATTTACGAAGATTCGCAAGGGCGTTTTTGGGTGGGTACGCGCAGCGGTTATCTGCATCTGTACGATTCGTATTTCAGGAAAATTCAATCGCATAAAATCGCCGGCGGACTGCCTTTCTGCATGAAAGAAGATTCGCAGGGGAACCTTTGGTTGGGAACGCGGGGCAATGGCGTGGTCGTATTTCCGCCTTCGGGAGAGGCGCCTGTCCGTAACTACCATTTGCAGGAAAGCCGGCAATATGCCGGCAGCAACAATATATTTGATATTTTATTGGATTCTAAAAACCGGATGTGGCTTGCTACTTTCGGCGGCGGCCTGTTTTACGCCGATCTCAATAAGCCGGAGGTTGTGTTCCGGCATGTTGATTTTCAGGGTTCCAATCATAATCAGGACATGACGCGGGTCATTATAGAAGATCGTAACGGCTTGATTTGGGTGGGAACAAACGAAGGCGTCAAAGTATTCGATCCCGATAAACTGCTTCGAAACAGTAGCCGGTACATCAGTTTCCGTTTTGATGTAAACGACGACCGGACGATTAACAACAACGAGGTGAAAGCGATTTATGAAGACCGTCAAGGCCGTATTTGGTTGGGAACTACCGGCGGCGGCCTGAACTTGTTAATGATGAAAGAACCGCTCGAGCATTCTCTGTTTAAGCATTATACTTCCAAAGACGGACTTTCTAACGACGTGATTCAGGCAATTATAGAAGATGATAAAGGGTATATTTGGGTAAGTACCGAAGGCGGTAGCGGTATTTCGCGGTTTAATTTGGCCACCGAACGGTTCGAAAATTTCAGTTTTTCCAACAGTAAACAGGCCGGATTGTTCAATGAAGACGCCTGTTGGAAACGGAAAAACGGGGAATTAATGTTTGGCGGTTATTCCGGCATTTTCATTTTCGACCCTGCCAAAATCAAATACGACACCTACACGCCGCCGGTCGTCATTACCGGATTGAAAATAAACGGCGAATATGTCCGGCCGGAAGAAAATAATTCGCCCCTGAAAGAAAGCATTACAATAAGCAAAACAATCTGCTTGAAACATAATCAAAATTCGTTCAATCTCGAATTTGCCATGTTGAATTTCTATTTATTGAATTTTAATCAATATGCCTGTTATTTAGAAGGATATGAAAAAACATGGAATCCGGTTACCCGTTATAATGTAGCCGCTTACCGGAATGTGCATCCGGGAACTTATTTGTTCAAAGTCAAGGGTTGCAACAGTTTCGGCGCATGGACGGAAAACGAAACCGTATTGGAAATCGTGATTGAACCTCCTTTTTGGAAATCGGTTTGGGCTTACATGATTTATATTGTCCTGTTGCTTGTCGCAATATATTTTTCGGTACGAATTGTTGTGAAAATCAATCGCCTACATACGGAAGTGGAAATCGAACGGCAATTGACGGACTATAAACTCCGTTTTTTCACCAATATTTCGCACGAATTCCGGACGCCTTTGACCATTATCCGGGGATCGATCGAAAACCTGATTTCCATGGAGAACCTGCCGCTTGCAGCTACGAAACAGATTCATCAAATGGCCAAAAGTTCTTCCCGCCTTCTCCGGCTGATTGAACAACTGTTGGCTTTTCGCAAACTGCAAAACAAACGCTTGGAACTGAAATTGGAACGCACGGAAGCCGTTGCTTTTTTCTACGATATTTATCAAATGTTCGAAGAATTGGCGAAAAAGAAAAATATCAGCTTTCGTTTCGAATCCGATTGTCCGCAGAAAGAAACCTTGTTGGATAAAAGCATTTGGGATAAAATCGCGTACAATTTGCTGTCGAACGCGATGAAGCATACGCCGGATAACGGAACTATTGAGATGCGCCTTGTTTTTTCGGAACCGGACGACCGCATGGTTTTGAGCGTATCCGACAGCGGCCCCGGCGTTCCGAAAGAAAAGCAAAATTCTCTGTTTGTCCGGTTTGCCCAAATTGATTCCATTTCCGGCGGCACGGGCGTCGGATTGCATTTGACGGCCGAATTGGCTACCGTACATAAAGGAAAAGCCGAATATGCACCTTCCGAATTGGGCGGCGCCTGTTTCAGCGTTTCGGCGCCTTTGTCGGACGATAATTATGCGAATGAGGAAATTATCGAAACCGCAGCATCCGTTCAATCCGGCGAGATGATCGACGGGACAAAATTGGCGGAAGATTTGCCGGAATCTTTACCCGTCAACAAAAAATATTTGGATTACACGATTTTGATTATAGAAGACGACGATGAGGTGCGGGAATTTATCTACAGCCAATTGAACGAATCATTCACGATGTTTTTGGCGAAAAACGGCGTCGAAGGCTTGGAAAAAGCAATTAAGGAACAACCGAACCTAATCATTTGCGACGTAATGATGCCCGGAATCGACGGTTTTGAAGTAACCCGCCGTTTGAAAGAGGATTTTCTTACCAGCCATATTCCCATTATCCTGTTGACCGCCCATTCTTCGGAAGAATATCAATTAGAAGGAATCCGGGCAGGTTCCGACGCCTATATCACCAAGCCGTTCAGTACAAAATATCTGATGCTTCGGATTGTGAAACTGATTGAGCAGCGGGAAAAGTTGCAGCAAAAATTTGCACAGTCGCCGGGATTTCCCGTTTTTCCTATCAAACTCATAAATAAGGACAAAGAAATTCTTGATAAAATGCACGAACTCATTGAAACCAACATCGAAAATTTTGATTTTTCCGTCGAAGCATTTGCCAAGACAATGGGCATGGGACGTACTCTTTTTTACAAAAAAATAAAAGGAATTACCGGCTATCCTCCCAAAGAATACCTGAATATTATTCGGATGAAAAAAGCAGCCGAACTGTTGGCAACGACCTCGTTGAATATATCGGAAATTTCCTATAAAGTAGGGATAAAGGATCCTTTTTATTTCACGAAATGCTTCAAAGCGCAATTCGGCAAAACACCCCGCAATTTCAGAAAAAATTACTGATAAATTTTCCTTAGATACAGGGTCAGTTTGCACAGAAAGAAAATGAGCGCCTGCACAAAGATAATCGTTGCTCCGGAAGGAACATTCAAATAATAAGATATAATGAGTCCGGAAAAACAGCCGGCGATTCCGGTGAAGAAAGAAAAAAGAATCATGTATTTGAAGCGGGAGGTGAAAAGGTTAGCCGTCATTTGAGGAAGGGTCAGCAAGGACATTAGCAACATAATTCCAATCAAACGGATGGAAGACACGATGGTTACGGCAATGGCCAGCATCATCAAATGTTCGATGAGCGACGTCTTTACGCCTTTTGTCCGCGTCCATTCGCTGTCGAAAGCGGTATAAAGTATCAAGCGGAAGAAGGAAAAAAACAGAATGAGCAACAAAACGGCAAAACTTCCGGCAAACCACAAGTCGCCAACGGTTATCATCAGGATATTGCCGAAAAGATAGGCCGACAAGTCCGGCGCATAACCGGGAGCAAGGGATATGCCGATAACCCCCAAGGCCATTCCCAAAGCCCAAACGGCAGCAATGGCCGAATCTTCGCGCACGCCTTGTTTCGTGGAAAGCCATTTGACGCCCAATGCGGAAAATGCGGAAAAAACCAATGCGGAAAAAATCGGATTGATTCCCAACCAGAATCCCAAACCTAAGCCGCCAAAGGAGGCATGGGTAATTCCCCCGCTGATAAATACTAAACGCCGGGCAACAATGTAACTGCCGACGATTCCACAGGCAATGCAGGTAAAAAAACTGCCGATAAGCGCATGTTGAAAAAAAGGATATTGGAAAAGAGACATATCATAAAATTTGAGAACGTCATTCGGATGCCGATCGTTTGCAAAAGTAGATAAAATTTTTGTAACTATTCAGCCATGCAAAAAAAAGGTCGAAATTTAAGAACAGGTTTGGGGATTCTTTTCCGGAACCGTCGGGACGTTTTCCCCACGTTGGGATTCTTCGTTTTTATCTGAATAGTTATTTGTATTTTAACTTTTCCGAAACAAAAACACCTTTTTTCAACACAATTTTACCCATGCCGCTTGTATTAAACAGCTAACTTTGCAACCTGATTTTACATGAAAAACAAATCTAAAAAATATGAAACAGCAAATGAAATTTTCCGCCCTTTGTATAGGGTTTATTTTGTTCTCAACGGGCCTTCCGGCCATCGACAATCCGGTATTGCCGGGCGTACCCGACGCCGGCGTCATGAAATACAACGGACGTTACTATATCGGCGGTGTGGCTACACTGGGCGATTTTTATGTTTCAACGGACTTGGTTCATTGGGACGGCCCGATACATGCGGTTACTATGGACAACGAATGGGCAAGCGCTTTCGGCATTGGTAATGAGCAGATTCATGCTAACGATCTGCATTATATCAATGGAACTTTTCACCTCTACTGGTCTGTCAATCACTGGAGCAGGGAACGAAACGTCATTCATATCGCTCACGCCGAAGCCGAACAGCCTTTAGGCCCCTACCGCGAACCGGTAAAAGACCGCTGGCTCGATAACCGGATCGACCCGCACCTCTTTATCGACGACGACGGGAAATTGTATCTTTATATGGTTAAGTTTACCGACGGAAATACCATTTGGGCGCGCCCGATGAAAGACCCGGCCACTTTTGAAGGAGAACCGAAATATATTTTTGCTTCCCAACCCGGAAATTGGGAAACATTGGACAACCGCGTAGAAGAAGGCCCCTGGGTAATCAAATACCGCGACCGCTATTACCTGATGTACAACACCAACCATACTTCGACCGAATGGGGAAACTATATGCTGGGCGTTGCCGAAGCTTCTGCCCCGCTCGAATTTAATCACGGCAACAAATATCCTCATCCCGTAGTCAAGTCAAACCAAATCGAACTGGAAGAAAATTTTGTCGATTTGCTGAAATATCAGGATAACGGACTGTTTTATTATTCCTTTTCGGAAAATGGCGACGACTGGTATCGCAACGCGAATATTCCGGCAACATGGGAAAAGGGAAAACCGGGATTCGGCTTTCCCGCAGTTGCAAATTCCACCACGCGCCGGGTGAAAACCGAATGGAAAACGCAACGTTGCTGTTTATACAAGCCTTTTGTTTATGATAAAAAACAAAACGGCAATCTTTCCTTGCGGATTCATCATCGCGGAACAGCCAAAGTATGGTTAAACGGAACATTGATTTACGATGCGAAAAAACCTGATTACCTGCATGTTGATTTAAGCCGGCAGGAAAAACTGTTGCGGAACGGCGAAAATATCCTGGCCATAGAAGGGCAGGGGGGAGGACGTTCTCATTTTTTGGATGCGGCGCTGTTTGACATGAAAGACCAACTTGCCGACGACATTCTTTTTACGCCCGGACAGCCGAATATTCTCAGGGGACCCAACGGTTTTGAATGGTGGCTGATTTATATGGCGAATAAAAATAATGAACGGCGGGGACAGTACATCAACCGGATTCATTTTTTCGGCAATAAATTAACGGTCGATGGCATTACGGCAAAAAAAACAGCCGGCTATCATCCCGAACCGGCCAAGCCCGATTATCGGTTTTCGGCGAACAACAATCAGCCGTTGCCGCCGGTAAATCAAACCATTCCGGCAATTCCTGCGTCGCATTATTATTTTGAAGCCGCCGTAAAATCGACTGCCGGTGCAACTTCCGACGGTATTATTGCATGGAAAGCCGACGACAAGCATTGGCTGAATATCCTGATTGACGGCCTGAACCGGCGGTGGTCTTATACGCTAACCGATGGCGACAAACAGGAAACGGCTTCTTTCGCACTGCCCGATGATTTTCGGCCGGATGTTTTCCATTCGATTAGCGTTTTCAAAAACCATACCGGTTTTGCCGTCAACATCGACCATTTGCCGGCGCCCGGACAAGCGACTATTTCCACGCCATTTGCCGAAAAAGGCTTGCCCGGCATCTATTCCGCGCAGAAAAACGCCGAATGGGACGGGATTACTTATACCGCCGGTTGGGACGAATACGGAAAGACCGTCAGCGGATGGACGGAGTCGCCACATTCGCCCGGATTGCAACTCAAAGGCGACCGGCTGGATTGCTACGAATTGAGCGTACAGGCAACGACCCCTGACGGCGCCGGATCGGCCGGTATTTATCCCGTTTATATCGATCCGGACAATTATCTGAAAGTCAATTTCGATTTTTCAAATCATCAATGTATCCTTACCGGAAAAAATAAAGGGAAAACGGTTCCTGCGCAACATCTTCTCCTTTCAAAAATGCAGGATTATTACGCCAATATGGTATTCAGCGATTATATGGAGCGGCATTTTATTTTCGATACGCCCTCGGTGATCAATGCGTTGCTTTTCCCCAAAGAAGCGATTGCCGGAAGCGATACGCTGATTGAAAACGTGCATGACAGTTTCATTTTGTATTCCGTGAAAGACGGCCAATGGCAGGAGTTGGCAGACGTGAAGCCCGCAGAATGGCCTCATTCCGGATTTAGCCGGATTGAATTTCCTGCGGTAGAAACCAATGAATTAGTCTTTATCCGTAAAACCGCCGAGCGGGAAAACTTTCGGATGCAGAATCTGATGCTGCAAAAAATTAGCGTCGGCGAAACGTTCAAGCACAGTTACCATTTCCGGGCAGTCAAAAGCAAAGACCGGATTCGTCTGTTTGTGGACGGCAAGCCGGTTGGCGAATTTCCCAATCACTTTGGCCACTCGCAGGTAGGGCTGGAAATGAACGGCGCCGCCGCCGACGCAATCACTTTGTTTCATCTCCCCTGATGCGTTGAAAATCCGTAGGCCGATTTTCTATTTGAAAAAATGCAAATCTGCTTTGATTTGGCAGATGCCTGTATTACCTTTGTTCCTCGATTCGTAAATCTCATTTATATTCAACATGAAAAATCTTTTCGACCGATACATTTGGCTTGTCGACACGATTTACCGGGCAGGCAAAATCACGTTTGAAGACCTCAACAAACGTTGGCTGCGCAACGAACTGAGCGAAGGTAAAGAACTTCCGTTGCGCACGTTCCACAATCACCGCATCGCGATTGAAGAAATGTTCAGCATCAATATTGAGTGCGACAAGCGAAACGGGTATGCCTATTACATTGAGAATAAAGACGATATTGAACGCGGAGGCGTGCGTTCGTGGTTGTTGAACACGTTTGCCGTCAACAACCTGATAAACGAAAGTCATCCGTTGAAGCGTCGCATCCTGTTTGAGCAAATTCCGTCGGGACAGCATTTCCTGACGTCCGTCATCGAAGCCATGCGCGACGGCCTGACGCTGGAACTTACTTACCGGAGTTTTTGGCAGGACGAACCGAACACCTTTGACGTGGAGCCGTATTGCCTGAAAATCTTCCGGCAACGCTGGTACCTGCTGGCGCGCAATCTTCCCTACGACGCCATTCGCACTTATTCGCTCGACCGGATTCAGGCTATCCGGACAACGGATACGCCGTTTAAACTGCCGAAAGATTTTCATCCCGAAACGTATTTTGAAAATTATTTCGGAATCATCGCGGATAAAGAAATAGAGCCTTGTGTGCTGAAAATCAAAGTGTATGGTGTTCAGCAGAGGTATTTCCAGTCGCTTCCCCTGCATCATTCGCAGGAAGAGATAGAAACGA
>JAISNS010000322.1 GCA_031276105.1 Dysgonamonadaceae bacterium | reverse complement strand
TTCAATATGTAAAACAGGAACATTCCAAAGGGACGTCGCAAGAGCAAATAGCGACAGACTTAATTAAGCAGGGCGTTTCCAGAAGTCAACTGGAACGAATAAAAAATCAGTATGAAAGTGGACAGTTAAATGAAGTCAGCAGCGAAAAAAGCAGTGCGGTTATTCACCGGGAGAGGCAAACCGATCCTGAAAGTGAAATAAATGCAGGAGAATTGGATGTTGTCAGTACCGAAATGTCCCCTGCAAATACGTCAAGCGCCGGACAAATTTTCGGACGGAATATTTTTAATACCCGAAATTTATCATTTAACCCCAATACGAACATACCTACTCCGGTAGATTACCGATTAGGCCCGGGCGACGAAGTAATAATTGATATATGGGGAGCTTCCCAAGCAAGCGTCAGGCAAACAATATCTCCGGAAGGAAGCATTATGGTCGATCGATTAGGACCTATTTACCTGAATGGTTTGACGATAAAAGAAGCGAATGCTTACGTTCAACGAAAATTCTCTGATGTTTATGCAGGGATAGATGCCGGAGGTTCTTCTCAAATAAAACTTTCATTAGGTCAGATACGGACTATCCAGATTAATGTCATGGGCGAGGTTGTTACTCCTGGAACCTATTCCCTCTCCTCTCTGTCGTCGGTTTTCCATGCTTTATACCGGGCGGGAGGAGTTAACAATATCGGATCCCTGCGATCGGTTGAACTTTACCGGAACGGAAAACTGCTGCGTACACTGGACATCTATGAATATCTGATGCAGGGAAAACTCAATGAAGATATACGCATGACCGACGGCGATGTTGTTATCGTTCCGCCTTATATCTCTTTAGTCAGTATATCCGGAAATGTAAAACGCCCCATGTTTTACGAAATGACCGAAAAAGAAAATGTAGCCGATTTGATCAAATACGCCGGCGGATTTACCGGTGACGCCTATACAAAAAAAATCAGGTTAACCCGAAGAACAGAAGGGGAAAACCAGATATTTACATTAAAGGAAGACATATATCAAGATTTTGCACTCAGAGATAAGGACATTGTCTCAGTCAGTTCCGGGCTTGAACTGTTCGAAAATCGGGCAGAAATCAACGGAGCCGTTTACAGAAGCGGGTATTACGAAATAGGCAATAATATCAAGACCATCAAAGATTTGATTCTCGCTGCCGACGGAGTGCGGGGTGACGCCTTCCTCAATCGTGCACTGTTGACAAGAGAAAAAGACGATTATACGATCGAAACGCTTCCTGTTGATGTGGGAAGTATATTAAGTGGTAGCGGACAGGATATTACATTGCGAAAAAACGATATTCTTTACATTCCGTCCATCAGTGATTTGAAAGAATACGGCGATTTCGTTATCCACGGAGCGATTGCCCGCCCGGGAAATTATAAATATGCCGACAATACCACACTGGAAGACTTGATTGTTAAAGCCGGCGGCTTACTCGAATCGGCATCTACCATACGGGTAGATATTGCCCGCAGGATGATTGACCCGACAAGCACAACGGAAACACGAACATTATCGGAAACTTTTTCAATGGGCATTAAAGATGGATTCGTTGTTGAAGGCGATAGCGGATTTGTTTTAAAACCCTACGATCAGGTTTATGTCAGAAACAGTCCCGGTTATCAAGCGCAACGAAATGTACATGTAAATGGCGAAATATTGTTTCCCGGCGCCTATGCCTTAAATAAAAAAACGGAACGAATTTCGGATATTGTGAAAAGAGCCGGCAACATAACGCTGGACGCTTATCCTAAAGGAGCACGCTTAACACGCGTACGAACAGACTCGGAACGATTCAGATCGGAGGTAGCTTTGCGAATGGCAAGTATGGGCGGAAAAGATTCTATAGCAGTTAATTCGTTGAACCTACGGTCTATATACGATGTGGGGATTGAATTGGATAAAGCGCTTCAAAATCCGGGTTCCGATTACGACCTTGTATTAAGAGCCGGTGATGTATTGACTGTTCCTGAATATGAAAATACCGTCAAAGTCAATGGCGCCGTAATGTATCCGAATACAGTTACTTATAAGAAGGGTGAAAAACTGGCTTATTATATAGATCAGGCAGGGGGATATAGCGATAAAGCTAAGAAGAATAAGACGTTTGTCATATACATGAACGGAACGGTAAGTAAAGTCAAAAGCAGGAACAAAAGCGCCATTCAGCCGGGTTGTGAAATCATTGTTCCGACCAAAGAAGAATCTACCAAGCTAACTGTTCCTGAAATGATAACAGTCGGTTCGACAGCAACGTCAGCCCTTACTGTAGTTGCCTTATTAATTAATGCTTTAACAAAATAATATGGATAATTTGAATAATAATCAGGTAGTTGAAGAAAATGAACTTGATCTGATAGAATTAGCCCGAAAATTCTGGGACAAGCGTAAATTTATATCTACCATCTGTGCGATAGGCTTAGTGGCAGGCGTTATAATCGCCATCAGTATTCCAAAAGAATATACAACAACAGTTATATTGGCGCCGGAGGCTGGAACAAGCAATTTAGGGAATGCGGGAGCTTTAGCGGCAACGGTCGGAATTGATTTAAATAATAAAATGTCTCAGGAATTGCCGCCCGAATTATATCCGGATATTGCCGGTTCTACTCCTTTCCTGATCGGATTGTTGGATGTACAGGTTGAAGATACGAAAAAAAATATTAATACATCTTTATATACTTATTTGGATGAATACCAAAAAGCTGCCTGGTGGGGGTATGTCCTGAAATTTCCTTTCAAATTAATTTCCTTATTTTCAGGAAAATCGGAAGAAGAGTCGGCGACGGAGAATACTTCTAAAATGATTGTGTTATCGAAAGATCAAGATCAAATTTTAAACGGTCTAAAAAAAAGAATCGTGGTTTCCGTCGATAAAAAAAGCGGGGTAATAACTTTGACTTCCACGATGCAAAGTCCTGAAATCTCCGCCTATATTGCCGATACGGTTATTTCTTATTTACAGGAATACGTGATCAGTTACCGGACGCTAAAAGCCCGGCAAGACTTGGTTTTCTATGAAAAATTGTATGAGGAATCAAAAGCGAATTATTACAAAGTCCAACAGGCGTATGCTTCTTACATTGACGAAAATGTAGGAATCATTTCTGCCCGCTACCGGACTACGCAGGAGCGGTTGCAAAATGAAATGAATTTGGCCTATGGTATTTATAATCAAATGGCGCAACAGTTGCAATTGGCAAAAGTGAAAGTACAGGATACGACCCCGGTTTATAAGATTATTCAGCCGGCAGTAGTCCCGTTAAAAGCTTCAAGTCCAAAGAAAATGCTTATTTTAATTGGATTTCTTTTTCTGTCGCTTGCCGGTTCTTGTGGATGGGTTTATATGAAAGATTATTTTTTGAACAAAAATAAAGGTTAAAGAATATTTACTTGGGAAAAATAACCGAAAAAAATCTGTCGGCGCATCTTCAAGATAAATCATGAGTAATTGTTGGTATGCAGCAAGAGTAAAGTACCGGACGGAACAAAAAATAAAACTCTGGCTGGAAGAGAAAGGTGTAGAGCATTTTATCCCTTTTCGGACAGTATTGGTAGAAAGAAACGGGCGAAAAAAAAAGCGGGAAAAGCCGGTAATCCCGGGTTTGCTGTTTATATATACCACTTACCGAGCTGCATTGGCGCTTTCCGAAGAATCAAAAATTTCAATCACTTATTTGAGAAACCTTGAAACAAAGAAATTTTTGGTTGTGCCGGAAAAGCAAATGCAGGATTTCATGTTCCTGCTTGATTTTTCCGAATCGACTGTGCGAATTACCAA
>JAISNS010000317.1 GCA_031276105.1 Dysgonamonadaceae bacterium | reverse complement strand
TATGCTGTAAAATTAACCACAATTCCGCATATCAACAAATAGTTGCGCTGCTTCCTTGAGCTTAATATTCATTATATCAGGTAAAAGGGCTTTATGCCTTAAGTAAACGACATTGATTTAGGAATTCTCTTTCAACACTATATGGTTATTTACATAGAAATATGGGATTTGCATGCAATAATTGTAACATTTTCTAACTTACTCCAATATATCTAATTCTTCTTGCAATCGTGCTTTCTTTTCCGAAAAATATTTGTCCCAGTCGGAAATTTCACAGATGGTTGTGTAAACTGCAGACTTTTTAAGTTCCGTTAATTCCTGCTCCAATTCATCTCGCTTGATACGGAGTTGATGAATTATGGCTATGAGTTCTTGCTTTTTATTAATTTCTGATGTCTTATCCGAGAATATGCCTTTCTCTAATTCAGATAAAATTTGAGTTACTGTTTGTATATCATTCTTATCATAGGCATTTTTCAAATTCTGAAAAACCACTTTTGCCTGTTCTTTTTGCAGTTCATTAACCACATCCGGATGGCATAATTTTGTTGCTTTGCGGTATTTTTTCTTTAAATCAGCTTGCTGTTCTTCAGTTAATTCATTGATATGTTCGCCTTTATTTTTCTCATACGATTGATTAAAGTCTTCATAATCTGCTTCTGCTTCTTTTGCTTCTTGTTCTTTGGCTTTTTCATGTTTGGCTTCTTCTTTCAATTTTTCTTTCTTTATAAAAAGAATTTTGCGCATCAATTCGCCCAACTCTAGCGCATAACGATTAGTAAAAGCAAACAACAATTTTTCAATCTCGTTTTTTTCATCTTCCAACGAACTGATTTGGAGACCAAGTGCTTTGATCTCCAGACGCATCGCAGCAATTTCGCTGTCAACATATACAGTCAATGTACGGAATTTTCCGACAAAATCATTGATTCCGGAAACAGCGGCACTGTAATTCCGTTTTTCGGTATTTTTTATAATATCTCCTATCGTTGAAGCAGAATCGTCTGCCGGAGAGACAAGCAACTTTTTGATTTTTTGCAATTGGTAGTCAATATCCTCTTTATCGTCCAAAAGAATTACGTTTTTCAATGTTTCCAACCGGATGCAGATTTGCGCATAATCCATTACAAGCGTTTCGGGAGAATCGCCGAAATATTTTCGTCTCAAAAAAAGAAATTCTTCAACAAACTGCAAAGCGAGTTCCTTGTCTTCAATAATTGTGATACTTTCGTGATTCTGCCTGGCTTTGTTAGTCCAGTTGTAAGAGCCGTTAATTACTGTTTGATTGTCAATCACGCAAAATTTATTGTGCATCAAATTTTCACTTCCTACTTTCCAGACTTTTCCGCCCGCCTTAACCAACAAATCATAATTGATTCCGCATGAGTTATTGATGTCGTCGTTCATTATCATTAATTGAATTTGGATGCCTTGCTTTGATTTTTTGCAAAGGATTTCGAATAATGAGACATCTGTAAACCATGCTACGGCGATTGTTATGGAGCGCTGAGACTTTTTGAGTTCTTGCAGGATGTGTGATTGGATATTATCGAAATGGGCTTGGGTTTGCATATATTTTATTTATCTTAAGTTGTTATAGTGTTTGAAATCATTTTCAGCTTCTTCATAATTTCCTAATTCTCTTTTTGCAAGTCCCCGACAACAATATGCATATGCATAATTTGGGTCAATTTCAATCGCTTTGCTGCAATCTTCAACAGCACCACCGTAATCTTTTAATGCGTCTTTTGCAGCAGCTCTATAAGAATACGCATCTGCAAAATTTGGGTCAATTTCAATCGCTTTGCTGTAATCTTCAATAGCGCCACCGTAATCTTTTAATGCGTATTTTGCATTTCCCCGACAAACATATGCAGTTGCATAATTTGGGTCAATTTCAATCGCTTTGCTGTAATCTTCAATAGCAGCAGCGTAATCTTTTAATGCAGATTTTGCAATTCCTCGAAAATCAAACGATAAAATATGTTTCGGTTTTATTTTTAATACTTCACTAAACAACAAAATAGATTGATGATAATCTTCAATATTATTTGCTTTATAACTGAATTTTCGTTCTTTTCGGTAGTTTTTATTTAGTTCAAATGCTAAGCAAAAATTCTCTTTACTATGTTCTAAATCTTTACTGTTTAGTAAACAAAAAGCTTGATTGAATAATTTTTCAATACTTCCAAACAAAATCTTATTTTCTATTGTGAGTTGTTTGTCAATCCTTGCGACAAGATTTTTTGAAGGGATTATTTGTAATTTGTTATTTTCCATATTTTATAATTTCATACCATATAAAACGATTTGCACCTCCCACCAGGTAACTGCATTCGAAACGCCAGTATCCGCCAAGGCTTGGGCTAAATCACGATAAGGATTCGCGCGAAAGACTCTCTATCATGAACACTTGTTCATAGAGAATAGCAATACCCTGCGGATGCTTTTGCCTTTTTGGTTTATTCTCTATGGCAACGAAATTTTTCACCAAGCTGCCCTCATATCACATGGGAACGGGAAAAGTTTATTCATCCTCATTCTCTTCCTCAAAATTGATAGGGATTTGTTTCTTGAACGCTTCTTTAAATGAAATGAGTGATTCGGTACGGGACAGTCCGAGGGGTTGCAGTTTCTGATGGATGATATTCAGCAGATGCTGGTTGTTCTTTGCGTAGAGCTTTATGAACAAATCATACCGGCCGGTGGTGTAGTGACATTCCACTACTTCGGGAATCTTCTCCAAGGCTTCCGATACGGAGGCAAACTGTCCGGGGGAACTTAGGAACAATCCGATGTAGGCACAGGTCTCGTATCCAACTTTCGTGTTGTCTACAATAAATTCGGAACCTTTAATCACGCCCAGATTGGTGAGCTTCTGGATGCGTTGATGGATTGCGGCGCCCGATACATTACATTCCCGCGCTACTTCGAGGAACGGCATACGGGCATTATTGATAATCAGTTTCAGAATTTTCTCGTCCAGTGAGTCTAATTGATGATGTGCCATACTGTCTTTTTTTGATTTGAATTTTAATAGCGGTTATTTTCATACAACCTGAAACAAAAGTAAGGAATATTATTTACAATCGGAAGACATTTTTAGCGAATATTTAATCCAGCATCAAACTCATATAAGCTTTCCGTTCCGGATAGCCGAGCAAATGACGGGTCAGCGCAGGCGTATCCATCGCTTGCAGACAGTTGGCAGACAGCTTGCTCTCCGGATGAGCCGCTATCCAAAGGTTGATGAGCCGCTCGGGATCCGTCACCTGCGCCATCCCGTACGGATACGTGGGCGAACGGCGGTCGCAGGGGATTCTGTAAACGGCTTCGTCCGCGCCCAGGCGCACGGTTATTTCATGCAGCAAAGTATCCCTCACCGGTATGCCGTCGTACAGTATTTCTTTGATCAATATCCTTTTTCTTCCGTCGTCCGCCCCCGTTCCGCCGGCAAGGAAAGCAAAGGCCATTCCCACCGGCTGTCCGGCAAGATCTGATGCGACATAAAAGAAATTGCCCGACAACTCCATATCTTTCAGAACAACGGCGAAATCTTCGTACGAATGCAGCACCCCCAGAGGGCGTTCGCGCTGTTTGCGTGCAAAATAGGCGTAGAGCGTTTTGTCCGGCTCCTTCTTTTGCTGCACGGCAACTGCCGGCGCCGGCGGTATGCAGTCTTTGGAGCGGGCGTACACGCCGAGCGAATAGTCGAATATTTCCGTATAGCCCTTCGACCGGTAATAATCGAAGAGCCCTTTTCCGGCGGGAATCAGGACGCCGACCGCTACGCGTCTTTTCCTCATTTCGGCGGACACGTCTTGCAGAAGCCGGCTCATCCAGCCTTTTCCCTGCTCGGACGGTAGCGTACAGGCTCCCGAAATATAGGCAACGGATATCTCTTCTCCGCAGAAAGACATGGTATAGGGCAGTAGTTGCAGAGCCGAGACCACCTGCCCGTTCTTTTCGATCACAAACGTGTTCTCATCCCTGTACACCTTGCTGAAATACAATCGGAGAAACTCCCCGGAATCGTCGAAAACGGTTCGCCAGAGATTGATGATCTGTGTTTTCCTGCTTTCCATAGTTCCTGGCGTGTGCGAATGATTACTTCAGCCGTTTCACAGGGGCTACATCCGATAAATTCACACTTACCGTAGCGCCTAACTGCTCGATGTACAGCACCAGACAGCTTTTCTTTATCTTTCTTACTTTTCCCGAAATACTTTTCATGGCGCCTGCCAGAATTTCCGCTTCATCTCCCACCAAAAGCGAATGGCCGGCAGCCTGTGCAAGAAAATCCCGGATGGCCTCAATCTCCTTCCGGCGGATAACGGCCGGTTTTCCGTCGTAATACACAATACGCGACACGCCATACACCTTCAGCAGGGAAGACAATTGCTCTTTGGCGCATCTGACAAAAATATAGGAATGAAAAAGAGGAGCATCCACCCACTTCACCCGGTCCGACCAGACCCTGGGTGTACGGTGCAGCGGAAGCCAGCATTCCACCTGCTGAAGGCTGATCCTTTCTCTCACCTGTTTTTCCGCCCGGGGGGATGTATATAAAACGTACCAGTTAAGATCCTTTACAGCGTTTTCCATACATTATAAATTATTAGGTAAACGATAGCTTTGAATTTCTTTTTTTCGTACTATTGCACAAAAATACATTTTGTTGCCGTATTATCAACCCCTAAAGTATTAGATTATGAATAGAAGAAATTTCCTGCACAAAACAGCCCTCTCGGCTGCAACCCTCGGTCTGAGTCCTCTGACCGGAACATCCTACCGGTCTGTTTACGGGCAAACCGCTCCCAATAATAAAATAAAAGTAGCGCTGATTGGATGCCGCAGCCAGGGCTATTCCAATCTGAAGGCCTTCCTCGACTATCCCGAAGTGGAATGTATCGCCCTGTGCGATGTGGACGACGAATGGCTGAACAAACGCGCCGACGACGTGGAAAAGAAAACAGGCCGGAAAGTCGCCCATCTGTACAAAGACTGGCGAAGGGTGATCGACCTCAAGGACGTCGACGCCGTGATTGTCGGAACACCCGACCACTGGCACTGCCTCCCCCTGGTATGGGCTGCACAGGCAGGCAAAGATATATATGTAGAGAAACCCCTCTCGAACACCATCGAAGAATGCGACCTGATGGTCAAAGCCACCCGCCGCTACAATCGCATCGCACAGGTAGGACAGTGGCAGCGCAGCGACCGCCACTGGAACGAAGCCGCCGCCTTCCTGCGCAGCGGAAACATCGGACGCATCCGTACCGTCAAAGTATGGGCCTATCAGGACGGAAAACCCACCCTCCCCGTCAAGCCCGACAGCGCCCCTCCGGCCGGAGTAGACTATGACATGTGGCTCGGACCGGCGCCCGAACGTCCCTTCAATGAATACCGCTTCCACTACAATTTCCGCTTCTTCTGGGACTATGCCGGCGGACTGATGTCCGACTGGGGCGTACACCTCCTGGACTATGCCCTGGAAGGCATGAACGCCGACCTCCCCCCGCAAACCTACGGAAGCGGAGGCAAATTTGCCTACCCGGACGACGCCATGGAAACACCCGACACCCTGATGGCCACCTATTCGTACAAAGACTTCAACATCATCTGGGACCATGCCTGCGGAATCAATCACGGACTGTTCGACAAAAAAGAAGGACTGGCCTTCTACGGCGAAAACGGTACCATGCTGCTCACCCGCGCCGGATGGGAAGTATTCCCCGTCATTGCCGGCAATACGCCGCGAATGGAAGCCGTACCGTTCAGGAAAGGAGAAGGCCGGGGACTCTATCACCACGTAGGCAACTTCCTCGACTGCATCAAAAGCCGCGAGCTGCCCAATGCCGACATTGCCATTGGCGCCCGCGTAGCCAAAATGTCCCATCTGGCCAATATCTCCTGCCGCGTGCAGCGCGAAGTACGCTGGGACAGCGCTCAGAACCGGATCATTGGCGACAGGGAAGCCGAAGCGCTCTCCAAAGCATACTACCGCGCCCCGTGGGAACTCCCCAAAGTATAGGGGCAGACGGGAACCTGCACGGATAGCTGTTTCTTAAGTAAACGACATTGTATTTTATATATTCGTATATTTGCGGCAAATACAAAGATTTATTTCGTTTTTGTCTTTTAAACCTATTGATATTATAAATGAACACCAATATATGAGTTTATTCAGATTTTCATGGTTTCCTGATTTTGCTCAAAGCATTGAGGAACTGAAGAATATGGCAATGAGTGAAAATTGGGATTACAATTGTAACCCTACAGGAAGACATCCGATTTTAGTGAATTATGTTCATCACACATTTGAAAAGGTTGAGGGTGAAAATAAGATTGAAAAGGAAGGTGGGTTCTCTTGTTTTAACACAGGACTAGTAACCGAAAACCAAGAAGAAATTTTCGGATATTTCCAAGAAAATAAAAGACCAGGAACAACAATACCTTACTATTTTATTGGTTGGAGAAAATCTAGCCATAGAGATTTGTCGAAATTTCCCAAATTAGCAGAAGTTGCTACTTACATAACTGATTCAACAGATCTTATTTATGATGTGGCTCTTGAATTGAGAGTGAATATAGATCATATAATTCAAGACAATAAAACTCGCTTTCCTGCGCCATTTAACACAATGGATAATTATATGCTATCAAACATTTTACAGGGAACAATTGCTGATGCAAAAAAAAGAGTTAGACGCAATTATAAAACCGCTATTCCTCAGTACTACAAAGAGAAACTACAATTGTTATTACCTTTATGCCTACAGAGTAAAGCTACAGCTGATTTAGCCTTAGTGATTGAAAAAGAAAACGGAGTTTACAGAGCTTCTACTTGCTTAACCCTTGACATGGCTATTAACAATGCTAGACTCATTGCAAAACCAGATGATGAATGGTTAAAAATTTAAAAATATTTGAACGTTTAAAAAAGAAAGCTTATCTTTGTATCATAATTTATTAGATCAAGATAAAAACCTATTACAAGATAGTCTTAATTAAGAAAGTCAAGATTTACAAGAAAAGTTTAAGAAACAAGATAGACCCTCCTTTTGGAGGGTTTTTTATTTAGTCGTCATATCGTTTCTGAACCAAAAAAATATAGCAAATCCAGTACATGGAATAATACCCATACATAGCGAGCAGTCTGATAACTACCGCCAACTCAATATTAATGATACGTTGAAAGGAAAATAATAACCACTTCCCGATGTATAGACGGAGTAGAAGTTATAATTAGTCAGTCCTTATTAACTCCTTTTTCAAGCTGCAGCACAGCAAAAATTTTGCGGAAAAAACAGACGAAAAATAATCCGCAAAAACTCTTCCCTGAGTTTTTGCATCATTTCCTTCAGATTCCAGGCCGTTCCCGACATGAAAGCGTTGATTTGAACGCCAGCTTCACCCCAAAAGTAATTTTCAAGCATACGAAAATCATATTTCAAGTGACTGATTATCGGTTCAATGCCCGCCCTGGAACGGCACTGTTTGCGTTTTTTTTGTTTCCGATAATCCGTATCGCTCTTTTTCGGCGGAGACGGAATGATGATTTTTACCCCTTTGATTTCTGATTTTCCCTTGCCTCCACGATCGTATGCCAACTCCTTCGGTAAAGCTATTTTATTGTCTTCCATTTGATGAAGAAGCGGTTCTATCGTGTGTCCGTCAAACGGGTTACCAATAAAACCCCTGATTGCCAAAATGATTTTTTTGCCTTTCCCGCCACCGGTGATCAACCCGACTTTATTCCCGAATTCGTACTGTTTATGTGCTTTGCCCTTTGAAATGCACTCCGTGAACGGTTTGTGCAGACTGTAAACCTTATTTTTGTCCTTTTTCTGCTGATTGACTGCCCGTTTGCAGAGTTCCAGCCGATCTTTGTAAAATCTCTTTTGTTCTTCCGTCATC
>JAISNS010000306.1 GCA_031276105.1 Dysgonamonadaceae bacterium | reverse complement strand
ATTTCGTAAGGGATTGTTTCCAAGCGAGCTGCCAAATCGCTGATAGTTATTTCCCTGCCGAAAATAATCGCTTCATCGCCTTCTTCCGCATCCACTCCCGTAATATCAACCATACATACGTCCATACAAATATTTCCGGTCAGCAGACATTTTTTACCGTTAATAAGAACGTGTGCATGGCCGTTTCCCAGACGGCGGTCTAAACCGTCGGCATAACCGACAGGCAAACAGGCAATACGGGAATCTTGTTTCAAAACGCCGTTGCGATTATATCCGACTGTTTCATCCTGTTTTACATCGCGAATTTGCAGGATACGGGTTTTCAAAGTGGCTACCGGACGCAAAACGTTTTCATCGACCACCGAGATGCCATACAAACCGATTCCCAACCGTACCATGTCCATTTGCGCTTCCGGAAAACGTTCGATACCCGCCGAATTGAGGATGTGTTTCATAACCGGATAAGCCAGCGACTTCTCCAACTGCGAAGCGTCAGTCCGAAAACGGCTGATTTGCGATTTCGTATATTCGTCCAGCAAAGGCGAATCGCTTCCGGCCAAATGGGAAAAAATTGATTTGACCGCCACCCCCTGCCGGCTGTTTAACTTTTCTATCAGCAGCGGAATGTCGCCGGAATTAAATCCCAAACGATGCATACCCGTATCCAACTTGATATGAACCGGATAATGCAAAATACCGCGCCGTCCCGTTTCTCTGATAATCGCGTCCAAAATGCTGTGATTGTAGATTTCCGGTTCCAGATTGTATTCAAACAAAGTATTGAAAGCGTGTTCTTCGGGATTCATGACCATGATGGGCATCCTGATTCCTTCGCGACGCAATTCTGCGCCTTCATCAGCCAAGGCGACGGCTAAATAATCGGCGCCGCGTTCCTGCAAGGTTTTAGCTAATTCGTAAGAGCCTACGCCATAACCGAATGCTTTGACCATGCAAATCACTTTGGTTTCCGGTTGCAGTTTGGAACGAAAATACTTGAGGTTATGAATTACCGCATCCAAATCTACTTCCAAAACCGTTTGATGCACTTTTTCTTCCAATTGTTCCGAAATTCGTTCGAACCGTGATTTTCGCGAGCCTTTGATCAAGACAATCGAATCTTTCAACGTCCTCCATTTTCCCGAATTCAAGAAACTTTCGGTAGTCGGATAAAACTCTTTTTCCATGCCGAACAGATTGGAATGTGACATCAGATTGGGGCCGATTCCGATAATCTGCTGCACTTGTTTTTGCGCAACCAGTTCGGCCACTTTCCGGTAAAAAGCTGCCGGAACCATTCCCGATTGCAGGATGTCGGAAAGTATCAGCACCCGTTTCAACTGCTTGTCTATCGAACGCCGCGACATGAAATCCATGGCAATAGCCAGCGAGTTGATGTCGGAATTGTACGTATCGTTGATCAGAATGTTGTGGTTGATTCCGTTACTTACATCCAGACGCATCGCCACCGGGTCTAATTTTTCGAATCGTGCGGAAAGATTTTCCAGGCCGGGATGCAGGCAAAGCGTCAATGCTAAGCAATGGATCGCATCGTCGATAGAAGCGTCGTCGGTGAAGGGTATCTTTATGGTGGAAGGAAGAAAGGCTTCGTTTTCCGTTCTCCGCCCTCCCCTTTTCCATTCAATAATCGTGTGATCGATTCCTTTTTCGATTCGCAAGATGAATAAACCGGCATTTTTGTTGATTTTCGACCATGAAAAAGTTTTCGGAAGAAGTCCTTTTTTTTCCATGCAATATTTCACCAGTATTTGGTCTTCGTTGTAGATGATTTTCCCGGTCGATTCGAATAGCCGCAATTTTTCCATGCACTTTTCTTCCTGAGAAGCGAAATTTTCCTGATGTGCATCGCCAATCGTAGTAAAAATACCGGTAGTGGGGCGGATAATCGTTTCCAAGCGTTGCATTTCGCCGGGCAAAGAAACGCCGGCTTCAAAAATACCCAATTCTGTCTGTTCGTTTAATTGCCAAACCGAAAGCGGAACTCCCGTTTGCGAATTGTAAGACCGGGGCGAACGCACGATTGTCTGTTGATCGTGAAGCAGTTGGTACAGCCATTCCTTGACAATTGTTTTCCCGTTGCTTCCGGTAATGCCGATAATCGGGATATTGAACCGTTTCCTGTGGCCGGCTGCCAATTGCTGAAGCGCGGCCAGCGTATCGGAAACCCAGAGGAAATTGGCTTCCTTCATCGCTTCGATACCGGGAAATGCGTGCCGCACAACAAAATTTCGCACGCCGTTGTTGTATAAATCGCGGATATATTTGTGTCCGTCGTTGTGCGCGGTCGTTAAAGCAAAAAACAGGCTGACAGCCGGGGCAGACAAAGACCGGCTGTCAGTCAACAATATTTGTATATGGGCGTCGTGCAAAAACGTTGCCTCTGCGCCGATAATACCGGCGATTTCCCTAATGGAGTAGTTCATTTTTCAATTCTTCTTCTTTCGATTCTTCTTCATTGTCTTCGAGAAAAACGCCTTCATTTTCATCCGGCACGTCTTTGATTTTAGCCATTACCCTGTGAGCGATAATAAGTAAAACGACTACTGCAACGATATAAAAAATTTGCTTCATTCGTTGGATTTTATTCTTCTTCCGTCAATATAGCTTTGCAATAATTCCAGCCGACGCCGTCGTAACGTTTGAATTGCCGGATCATCCGTTCTTTAAAATCCGCATAATTTTTCTTTTCGTTTGGCGACCAGCCGGTTTCGGCAATAGCCGCGCCGCGCGGGAATGCCATATATTCCACATGAGAAGTCGTTGTGATATATTCCGTCCAGATATTTCCCTGTATGCCCAATATATGTTTCGCTTCATCCTGATTCAGCGACGCCGGCATGGGATTATAGCTATACACTTTCCACAAAGGGAGATAGCCGCCGATTGACAAAGGTTCCGTTTTCGGATTTGCTTGAAAATAATCCAAGTAAACATACGTGTTCGGAGTCATTATCACGTCATGATTTTGTTTTGCCGCATCAATACCGCCGGATTCACCCCGCCAAGACATCACCGTAGCATTGGGCGCTAATCCGCCTTCCAGTATTTCGTCCCATCCGATAATCCGTTTGCCTTTGGATTTGACAAATTTCTCGATTCGCTTGATAAAATACGATTGCAACTCATGTTCGTCTTTCAATCCTTCTTTCTTGATTAATGCCTGACAATGAGCGCAATTCTTCCAGCGCAGTTTAGGCGCTTCGTCGCCTCCGATATGAATGTATTGCGACGGGAATAAGTCTGCCACTTCCGACAATACATTTTCCAGAAATTGAAAGGTTTCTTCTTTCGGGCAATAAATATCGTTAAAAACGCCCCATAAACCTTCTACTTCAAACGGGCCGCCGGTACAGGAAAGTTGCGGATAAGCCGTCAGTGCCGCAACTGCATGTCCGGGCATTTCGATTTCCGGGACAACCGTAACAAAGCGTTTTTGGGCGTAAGCCAGCACTTCTTTAATGTCTTCCTGTGTGTAATAACCGCCGTAACGGGTATTGTTCCATTTCCGTTTTTCCGGGACGGTATAACGTCCTTCCAACGTCCGGTTGCGATAAGCGCCGGTTTCAGTCAAATTCGGATACTTTTTGATTTCGATACGCCAGCCTTGATCGTCCGTCAAATGCCAGTGGAACCTATTCATTTTGTGGTAAGCCAGCATGTCGATGAATTTCATTACAAATTCTTTCGAATGAAAATGGCGGGCAACGTCCAGCATTAGTCCGCGATACGCAAATCGGGGAGCGTCTTCGATTTCCACGCAGGGAATACGCCAGAGCACATTGCTTAAATACGATCGTTCGATCTGAAACGGAAGCAATTGCCGTAAGGTCTGCATTCCATAAAAAATCCCTTGGGGCGTTTGTGCTTCCAGCGTAATCAATTCTTTTTGAACCGACAACCGGTATCCCTCTTTATTGGAAACGGAAGCGTTCAGTTTACAGACAATTGCGTTGGAAGTTGCCGGAGTTTCCGTAATTTCCAGACGGAAACCCGCCGCCGAGCGAAGCAAGCCATTCAAAACGGCCACCGCATTTTGCATTTCCGGCGTGTTGGAAGACAACACAATCCGGGTATTCGAATTAATTGTAAACTGTCCGGAATTGGTTTTTATTTTAGCCGGAACCGGTATTAAATCCATGCTTGGTTTGGTTTGGGCAAGAGCGCCCGTAAAAAATAAAGCAACAAATACAAATAAAAGATTTTTTCTCATAAAATTAAACAGTTGATAAAAATACAAAACGAACAATTTGTAATTTCTTACAAATTGTTCGTTACTAAATTATTGTTCTACGGTAAATTGATAAATAGTTTTACTTTGATAAACGCTGTCGGGATGAAGTTCGGTCGATGGAAATTCTTTATGATTCGGCGAATCCGGGAAATGTTGAGTTTCCAAGCAAAGCGCCGACCTGAAATTGTAAGCAATTCCATTTTTACCGATATTCGAGCCATCCAAGAAATTGCCGGAATAAAACTGAATACCCGGTTCTGTGGTATAAATATTCATCGCGATACCGGTAAGCGGAGAAAGAAGTTTGCCGGCAAGGAGATTGATATCGCCCGGATTATCCAGCACATAATTATGGTCGTATCCGTTACCCAATCGAATGGCTTCAAAATCCGTATTATTGATTCGGGCGCCAATCGCAACCGGCTTTGTAAAATCCATCGGAGTATTAGCCACTTCTGCGATCTGACCGGTCGGGATTAATTCCGCATCGGTTGGCGTATAATGTTGAGCGTTCAGGAAAAGCAGGTGATCCAGAATTGTGGTATTCGGGTCGCCCGACAAATTGAAATACGAATGATTGGTCAAGTTAACTGCCGTAAGCAAATCGGTAGTGGCTTCATAACTGATATTAAGCGCATTATCATCTGTCAGTTGATAAGTAACCGTTACATCTAAATTACCCGGAAAACCTTCTTCCTCATGGTTGGAACGATAACTGCAAATCAAAGTTACGGAATCCGGTTGTTCGATATCGAAATAGCGGGTATGAAAACCGCGCGCTCCGCCGTGCAAGGTGTTTTTTCCGTCGTTTTGACGCAATTGATACGTTGCCCTGTTTCGAAGCATAATTTTGCCGTTGGCAATCCGGTTACCGTAGCGGCCGATAATTGCGCCGAAATTTGTATTGAACGGGATATAAGACTCAATGTTATCAAAGCCCAACACAACATCCCGAAAAACACCGTCTTTGTCCGGAACCCAGATAGACACAATCCGTCCACCGATATTGGTAACGGTAACTTCCATTCCCTTCGCATTTTTCAATGTGTATAAATGCGTAATTTTACCGTCGTCCAATGTTTTTTCAAATTTGGACGGATACAGTCCGGAGGCTGTAACTTGTTCTGTTTCTTTTTTTCCGCAAGAAACTCCTACTAACACGATTGCGGCTAATGCCAAAAATGTTTTTTTCATGTGAAATTTATTTTAGATGATTAATTAATGTGACGTGATTCATGATTCAGATATATTTTTTCTTTTTGAAGAAGAAGAAGAAGCCGCAAGCAGAAGCCAGCATGAAGAAAATAGACAGTCCATAGCCCCATTTCCAGTGCAATTCCGGCATCACATCGAAATTCATGCCGTAAATGCTTGCGATTAACGTTGGCGGCATGAAAAGCACCGACACAATGGTGAAGATTTTAATAATTTTATTTTGTTCGATGTTGACCAAGCCGAGGAAAGTATCTTGAAGGTAATCCAGCCGGTCGAAACTGAAGCGGATATGTTCCAGCAGCGAATTGATGTCTTTAATGAGTATGGTCAGTTTCGACCGTAACTCATGAGGCACCAAGTTACTGCGCAACATGTTGGAGATGGCTCGCTGCTTGTCGATAATATTTTCGCGGAACATCATTGTTTTTTCCTGCAAGTTTTTTATTTCCATCAAAGCATCTTCGTCGGCTTCCCGGATGCTGTTACTCAAGTGCGTAATTTCCTGCGTGATTTCTTCGATCATGTCGGCGTCAAATTCGATACGTGTTTCCAGCAAAGAAAGGAAAACATGGTAACCGGTCGGGTAATTTTCCGGATTAGCGAATATTTTCTTCACCGTTTCGGTGAATGAACCCAAATCTTCGCTTCGTACCGAAATCAGGATATGGTTTTTCAGGATGAAGGAGACAGGGCTTTTTTCGTAGGTCTTGAGCAGGAAGTTGGCATTGACGACCAGTGTATCGCGGGTTTCTATGTAACGGGAAGAAGTCTCGATTTCGATCATTTCTTCTTCTTCCTGTATGTAAATTTTGAGGAAATCTTCCAATTGTGATTCTGTTTCTTCGTCCACGTCGTTCAAGTCAATCCAGAGAAGCTGCCCGGTAGGTATTTTTTTAAGGAACTCCAAATTGCGGCTGATTCGTATCAAACCTTCTTTCTGATAAAAGAATTTAAATTCCGGCATAATATAATGACTTAATAATGAAGACTGTTTACGTTTACAACTCCCTCGCTTGTTACAAGGCCACGCAAAAGTAATCAAAAAAAGGGAAAATCCGGTTAATTAGAACAATTAATATTGGTTAATAAAGATTGTCCTTAAATCCGCAGGGATTTTCAGAACTTTGTGATTCTCTGTGTAACTCTGTGTTATTTACTCATGTTGCGTAACATGAATTCTTAATTTCCAAACAGCTTAACCCGCAATTCCCCTAAAAAAGATTTAGCGAATATTTGCACAATCCGATTAAACCCATTACATTTGCAGCGATTTTTGTAAAACAATAACAAATATGGCAGCTTCCGAAATTTACAGTTTATTATGTATTCTTAACTTCCAACGCTTGGAAGTTAACGGAATTATGCGTACACACACACACACACACACAC
>JAISNS010000256.1 GCA_031276105.1 Dysgonamonadaceae bacterium | reverse complement strand
GTGTCAAACAATAGAGGAGAAATTTTATATCATTCTGACTTTTCATCATTAACGATTAATCTGCCGTCATTTTTTTGATGATGCCGTATGCGTCGATAATTCCCAGTTCGCCGGCCTTGCTTAAATCGGCGATTCCGCGTTCCGTATCGCCTTGCGAGAGGCGGGTAAGTCCCCGATTAAAATAAGCTTCCGCAAAATCGGGATTCCGTTCGAGCGCTTTATCGTAATCGGCAATGGCCGAACGGTAATCTTTTTGGGCGAAACGGATATTTCCCCGGTTGAAGTAGGCATACACAAATTCGGGATTCAGGGTAATCACCGTTTCGTAATCCATTAAGATTAAATTATAATCGTGGATTCGCTTGGAGTTGTCTATTTCCCTGTCCGGAGCGGTAACGATTGGTTGTGGCGCGTAGGGCGATACGCCTTTGACCACGTTTTTTGCCGGATTGGTTGGTAGGTTCAGCGTCAGGCTTTCGCTTTCGCCGCGGTAGTTGTCAAATTCCATTTGTTTGTAGCGCACCACCGCCCGGTTGAAATAAGCCATCGCAAACGAAGGGTCGAGATTGACGACGCGGCTGTAATCGTCAATCGCTTCCGAAAGGTCTTGCAAAACCATGTAATCCAAGGCTCTTGCGAAGTAAGCGTCGATATTTCCCGGATTGCGGTCTAATACTAATGAATAGTCGTCGATCGATTGGAAATGATAAGCGGCCTGATCGCCGGTCAAAGGCGCTTCGTTGTTCACGATTTTCAGTTGCAGTTTCAGAACGGTTTTCGCGTTGTAATCCGCAATGGTTTTGTCGAAACGGGAGGCCGACCGGTCAATCGTTTCCGTTTGCTCGTAATAGGTGATGACAAACTGCGGCTTTAAATCGACTATCACCTGTTTGTCCTGCACCCTGCCGCGTATTTCGCTGTCGTACTTGGATTTTACTTCTTCTTCCTTGTCGTAAATGACTAAGCGGTTGAATTTCTCGATGCTTTTATCCGATTTTTCGCGTGTTTTGTCGTCTTCTTTAGCGGCGGCAACATCCGACTCAAGAATTTCTTTTCCGGTAACGGTTTTTCCCTGTTTGCGTTCCTTTTGCAGTTTCTGTTCGAGGTCGTAAGCCAGCCAATAATCTTTGTCTGCGCCTGTCCGGTCGTTCATTTTCTTTTTTATTTCGGAACGGAAATAGTAACCGGGAACGAAGTTGGGATATTCGGCTAAAACGGCGTCCAGTCCGGCGACGGCTTCCCGGTATTGTCCCGCTTCGTCGGAAAGAATTGCGTGGTTGTAGATAGCCATGTAGTTGTCGGGTTCCTGCGCGATTACTTCGTTAAAATCTTCGATAGCGCCATAAACGTCTCCGACAGTCGACCGCAGCAGTCCGCGGTTGAAGCGGGCGATTCCGTTTTTCGGTTCCAGGTCGATCACGATGTCGTAATCGGCCATAGCGCCTTTCAAGTCATTCAGGTAATATTTCACTAATCCGCGGTTGATATGGAATCCGATATTCCTTGTTTCCAGCCGGATAGCTTCATCAAAATCGGTCAGGGCTTCCTTGTATTTTCCTTGTTGAAAATAAATCAGGGCGCGTTGCGCATACGAAGGCGGGTAGTATTTATCCAGCGTGAGCGCCAGATTGTAATCGTTCAAAGCCAACAGCGTATCGCCCTGTTCGGCATATACGGAGCCGCGCACCAAAAAGGCTTGCGTATATTTGGGCTGATATTCCAAAAGCCGGTTTAAGGTCGAAAGGGCGGAATCGTATTCTTTCAGCAGTACGTAGCTAATCGCTTTGTTTACGAGCATTTGTTTGTCTTCCGGTCGAAATTCCAGTCCTTTATCGTAATCTTCGATAGCGCCTTTGAAATCGCCCAAGTTTTGTCGGGCGGCTCCCCGGTACTGATAGGCGTGCCACAAAAAAGGATTCCGTTCGATGCAGAGGTTGAAATCGTTTTCGGCTCCCTTGAAATCGTCGAGGCTGAATTTGGCCAAAGCGCGGTAAAAATACGGTTCGGCCAAGTAGGGTTTCGATTTGATTACCTGATTGAAATATTGTATGGAAAGCACGTAATCTTCGAAGTAGAGGGCGTTTTTGCCGATGGCCAGCACCCGGTTGGTATTGATTTGGGCGTTTGCCGGCGACGCATAGAGCAGCAGCAACAAAACAATCGTCGCCAGCGGGGAACGGAAAGCGGATTGGGGGAGATTCATGGCGAAATTTTTTTTCTCAGGGCTTTGACTTTGTAGGAACATTTCACGTTTCCGGTCATTATTTTATTCAGAGCGGAACGAATCATCTGTTTCCGGATACCGGAAATGCGATCGACGAACAGTATTCCGTCCAGATGGTCGTATTCGTGCTGAATGACGCGCGCTTTGTAGCCTTCGTAAACTTCGTCGTGCGGTTGCAGGTTTTCATCCAGATACTGAATGCGAATGCGGTTTTTACGCGGCACTTTTTCGTGGACGTTCGGTATGGAGAGGCATCCTTCTTCCACGCTTTTTTCCTCCCCATCGCGTTCGATGATATGCGCATTGATAAGCGTTTTCTTAAAGCCGGCAAAAGCGGGATCGTCTTTGGCTAAAGCGCTTAAATCGAGGACTAATATCCGGTCTTCGAGGCCGATTTGGGGAGCGGCCAATCCTACTCCCTCGGCGTTGTACATGGTTTCAAACATATCCTCAATCAGTTTGTTCAAATTGGGATAATCCGGCGGGACGTCTTTCGTTTCTTTTCTCAAAACAGGATGTCCGTATAAATAAACAGGTAAAATCATATTCTAATTGTTTCCAAATAAGACTGTAATAAAATAACGGCGCTCAGTTCGTCCACCAGCGCTTTGTTTTGGCGGTCTTTCTTTTTCAGTCCGCCCTGTCGCATGGCCTGATGCGCGAGGGAAGACGTAAAGCGTTCGTCCACCAATTTCACGGTTACGGAAGGAATTGCGCGGATTAATTTTTCTTTGAATACTTCGACCCGTTGCATGTTTTCGGACGGTTCATAATTCATTTGGCGGGGTTCGCCGAGCAGAATTAAGTCCACGGCTTCTTTTTTGATGTATTCTTTGATGAAAGCAATCACGTCCGGGCTTGATACAGTGGTCAATCCGCCGGCAATGACTTTCATCGGATCGGAAACTGCAAGTCCCGTCCGTTTTTTTCCGTAATCAATCGCAATAATTCGTCCCATATAGCGGGCTTCCGGATTTTAATTCCTGTAAACAGGGAATAGCCGGGGATAACGATTTACTAATTCGCCAATTGTTGCAGGTATTCCTGAAGCGCTTCAGGATCGGTTAGAACATCCAAACCAATGGCATAAATCATCCAAATAGACAGGATAATGTATAATGCCGAGAAAATGACTCCGATAATAGCGCAAATTTTTCCTGCGTTTACATTTTTATACGAACTTTCGGTGTAATTGCCCGGTTCGGAACGATATAAATTAATGGATTTATCGGCCAATACGAGCGCGATAATTCCAAAAATTAACCCCGGAACACCATAACAGCAACAAGTGACGATAGAAACGATTCCAAAAACAAGAATCAATGTTGAATTAGGAAGAGAAACCTGATATCCTGAATTTTCCATAACTAAATTAATTTATGAGTGAATATTTTGTATAAATAAAAAATGACAATGGTTGATACGCTTAAAATAAACAAAACTTTGATGACAAAAGCTCCGTATTTGAAATCAAATTTAATATGCAAAGCCGTAAATATAAAACAGGTCAAAATGGGAATGGTAGCCGGATATAATTGAAAACTTTTCGCTATATCGCCTTCTAAAAGAGTAATAATACTTCGCTGAAAACCACATCCGGGACAATCCAAATGAAAAAAATGCTTACTCGGACAAGTAAGCAAATGTTCATTCAACCAATCTGTGAATACGTTCATATTATTTACTTTTTTAATAACCGCTTGCAAAGATAGCATTTTTGCTTGTATCTTGGATGCAGAGGGTAAAAAAAAAATTAGAAGCGGTCGCGTAGCGATGGAAAGTACCGGTATCTATCGGCAGCCGGTATGGCAGATGTTGCAATTATTTGAATTTTGAATGATTATCAAAGTATGGCCGATATTTTTCGGATTTCGGCAAGGCGTTTTGAGAATGTTTTGTCTTTTTTTGCCATCAGCATATTGTAGCGTGTTTGCATTTTTACCCACAATTCGGCATCAATTCCCAATGCAGCTTCAACGAGCATTGCAAATTGGACATTTACGGGACGTTTACCGTTCAAAATTTCATTGAGCGCCGTATATTGTACTCCGATTTGCACGGCAAACTTCTTTTGAGATATGCCGCGATACTCGATTTCGTCTTTCAACACTTCGCCCGGATGCGTCGGGTAAGCCGGTTCGAGGTTGTTTGCAATCATGTCGGGGGCTACGCCCGGAATGGTAATCATATCTTTTTTATTTATAATGGTTTGACAATTCTAATATATTACATACGGTAATCAAAGGCTCAATTCCATTGTCTTTTACCGTAAATTCGATACGATATTGTTTGTTTACTCTGATGGAAGAAATAGCTTGCTTGTCGCCTTTCAATACCTCGTAATTCAAAGAATGAATGTTGTACAGCACTTCAATATCCTTTGCACCAAGCAGTGTATCAATGCAGTGCCGGTATTTTCTGACAATTTCAGGCTGAAAGCGGTGTTTTTTGTCTTCCGCTTTGCCTGTCTTGTACAGGTCGCGCAAGTATTCTTTTTCAAAAGTGACTTCCATATCATATCATTTGACACGGCAAAATTAGATGAAAATATTAAAGTTTCCAAGCGCGTATGAATGAAAAAGTTTTTTTATGAATTATGAGTGGCGCGAAGCGCAACAAACAAGCGCCGCTCATAATTCATAATTCATAATTCATAAACGTTGTAAGATAAATTCCACTCTTCGGTTGGATGCGCGCTCAGCCTCGCCGGCTTTCGGAATAAGCGGATGCGTTTTTCCTTCGGTTGTCGTTGTCAGGCGTTTTTCGCTGATTCCTTGGGAAACCAAATAAGCCTTCACAACATTCGCCCTGTCGTTGCCCAGCAGATAGTTGAAATTATCCGATCCGTTGTCGTCTGCATGGCCGACAAGGGTGAGTTTTACATCCGGATATTTTTTCAACCAATATACTTTCTTGTCTAAAAAGGGTAACATCTCAGGGGTGATCTTATCCGAAGACGCAGCAAATCCACTGATAGAACCTTCAAAATCAGGTTTTTCTTCCGGCGTCGACTCAACCGGTTTTTCGTCTTTCTTAGCCTCGACCGGTTTGTCGTATGTTTTTTTCTGAAATTCGGCATATTCTTCTTTCAATGATTTAACCGGTTTGTTGCTGTCTTTTTTCACGATTTCTTCCTTTTGAGGAACGGTTATTTTTTCAACCGGCTTGTCGACAACCGGATTTGTGTTAACATATACTTCGTGAACTTCGTGTTTCTTTTCGAATAAACCGCTGCCCCATGATAACTGTAATTTAATTCCTACCGCCATTGTGCTGACTTTATCGACAAAAGGCAGGGCAGGATTTTCGGGAAAGCGGGCGAAAGATTCGGGAGAAGCGGTATAGCGGGAAAGAAGTACATTATTTAACTCATAATTATCCGGTTGCGAACGGTTATACGCAAAAAATTGGTTATCCGTATCCCCTTGCCGGATGTCATTCAAGCCATAATCAAAGAAAATTCCCGAATAAAGCGAATATTTAGGAGATATCCGCCACTTTATGCCGGCTTCAAAGGAAAGAATCAGGTTTTTTGTCAACGACATCGAGCGATTGCCGGACGAAACAAGCGAGTCGGAAAAAAATCCGTACTTAGTCATATTGTACCAATCACTGGAGAGCGGCTCTTTATTATCATTCACATCCACTCCGGTAGTTGTAAATGTGCCTTCTGCCGAATAGGTTGAACTTACCGGGATTCCGAATTTCGGCCCGACAGAGAAATAGATGTTATGCCCTTGTTTAATAGGAAATTGTCCTTTGATTATCAGCGGAATATTGACATAATAGGTTTCCTGTGTTTGTTTGTAATTCTGTCCGTCGACCCGTACCCACATCAGATGCTGATTGCTCTGATAGGGCGTAATGTAGTTGTCGGATATCAATGGAAAAGAGAGGCTCTCTTTCAACATCGAAAATTCCAGGCCTGTTCCGATACTCCAATGATAATCAAGAAAGTAGCTGCACCCAATTCCGAGCAAACCGCCGGTTCCCGCTTTCCGGTCGCCAAGCGTGGGTTCGTAGTGCAGTGAAGAGGTTCCTCCGGCTCCCCAAATAGAAAATTCGTACCGGTTCTGTAATAATTGGGCGTACGAAGGGAGAATAAAAAGCCCTGTTGCGATTATTAGGATTATTTTTTTCATATACTTTTTTTATTTTACCACGACTTTATATTCATATACATTGCGTCCTTTGATTAACTGAAGAATATAAATACCTTGAATATTTGGCATTGCGATGGAAATATTTTGGTTTGTAACATCTAATGATTTTATTTTCTGTCCATCGGAAGAAATAATCTCGATTCGCATATTTTCCCCATCATCTTCCGAAAAATGAGTTTCTATCGTAATGGTTTCGCCCATCTTAACCGGGTTGGGATAGATTAATATTTTTTCAACAGGGTCGTAAGCGACTCCCGTAACAGGACATGACTCGTAGAGGCGTCTGTCCTGATCGGTCGCTTTTGCTACATAAGTAATCCCTTCCACCGGAGTATTCGAATAATAGTAAGACAGGGTAGCGCCCGGTATTTCGATCTGATTACCATCCGTATCTACCTGATACCATTGGATATCGGAAAAAGTATGTCCGCCATTGTCTTTGGGATTCGTGATTAGTATCATCACGTCTTCCCATCGCTGTTCAACAATCGGAGCTTTAATCCGTACTTCATAATCTTTGGATCGTTTGCTTTCACAATTGTTGCTGACAAGCACATAATAAGTTCCCGCCGTATTCGCATCGACCCG
>JAISNS010000243.1 GCA_031276105.1 Dysgonamonadaceae bacterium | reverse complement strand
GCAAATAAGATTTTCTTTCTTCTGCGTTGTCAGCACCTGATTTAAGAACAGTTTATCTGTTTTAATTTTCTTCAACGCCATCTGTGCGGCTTGTTGTTGCGATTCTTTTTTGGAGTAGCCAGTACCGACACCCGCTAACAGGCTGTTTAATAAGACCTGACTTTGAAAAATAGGGTTATTTTCGTTATCGGTAAAATTTTCCAATAAACCGAATGTTAAATCGACTTTGAATTTTTGGCACCACTCAAGCAGTTTGGATTTAAAATTGACTTCTTTTTTAACTAAAGCATCAATATTAAGGTGGGTATTGATTATTTTTTTTTCGATAAAGCGGTAAGTTTTCCGGTATCCCTGATCTAAATAAATGGCTCCGATAAATGCTTCCAGCGCATTTCCGAGAATATGAGTTTGGGGAAATTTAATCCGTCCGGAAGTAATAATCAAATTATTGAGGCCCAATTCACCGGATATTCTGTCTAAGGTTTCCCTTTTTACTATTTTGGATCGGGTATTGGTAAGAAAACCTTCGTTGCGGTTGTTGTATTTTTTAAAGACAATATCGGCGACTACCGCGTCTAAAATGGCGTCGCCTAAAAACTCCAACCGCTCGTTATTTCGGTAACTGCCTGCTTCGCAGGAATTTTCGATCGGAGACGATTTATGACGCAACGCTTCTTCATAATAGGAAAGATGATTCGGAAAGAAACCAAGTATTTTATATAAAGCAAAATAAGACTCTTTCTTCGGATGAAGTAAGAGTCTTATTCTGTTAATAAAATTTTTAGTCACGTTCTACTTAATAAATTTTTTAACGATAATGCAAGCATTGTGTCCGCCAAAACCAAACGTATTGGACAGAGCTGCCCGCACTTCCCGTTTTTGTGCTTTATTAAATGTAAAATTCAAACGATAATCAATATCCGGATCGTCGTCACCCGGTTCATGATTAATTGTAGGAGGAACAATATCGTTCTGCACCGCCAAGATACAGACCATCGCTTCGATAGCGCCGGCGGCGCCCAGCATGTGTCCGGTCATAGACTTTGTAGAACTGATATTCATTTTATAGGCAGATTCTCCGAATACTTTCTTAATTGCCTTTGCTTCCGAAGGATCGCCCACCGGGGTAGAAGTGCCGTGCACATTGATGTAATCAATCTCTTCCGGCGATATATTGGCATCTGCTAACGCATTTTTCATTACCAGAATAGCGCCTAATCCTTCCGGATGAGAAGCCGTCAGGTGATAAGCATCGCCCGATGCGCCTCCGCCGATTACTTCGCCGTAGATTTTGGCGCCGCGCGCTAAAGCATGTTCCAATTCTTCAAATACCAAACTTACGGCACCTTCGCCGATTACAAATCCATCGCGGCTGGCGCTGAAAGGTCTGGAAGCCGTTTGAGGCGAATCGTTACGGGTAGATAAGGCATTCATCGAATTGAAGCCTCCTACGCCGGAGACGGTGATTGCCGCTTCCGCCCCGCCGGTTACAATAGCATCCGCTTTACCCAACCGGATATGGTCGAAGGCGGAAACCGCCCCGTTGGTAGAAGATGCGCAGGCAGAAACGGTGCCGAAATTCGGCCCCCGAAAACCATAAATAATGGATATGTGTCCGGCAGCAATATCGCCAATCATTTTCGGAATGAAAAACGGATTGAATTTAGGCCCCATTTCGGGATGCTGGAAAAAATAACCGACTTCCTGATCGAAAGTATCAATTCCTCCGATTCCGGACGAAAAAATAACGCCCACCCGGTCTTTGTCTATTCCTTCCGAATCCAGATTGGCGTCAATTATCGCTTCTTTAGCGGCAACGACGGCAAATTGGGCATAGCGGTCTAATTTCCTTGCTTCTTTCCTGTCGAAATGTTCGTTGACATTGAATTCTTTTACTTCGCAGGCAAATTTGGTTTTAAATTTTTCCGTGTCAAACAAAGTAATGGGTCCGGCCCCACTTACTCCCTTAATCAAGGATTCCCATGTGGTTTTCACATCGTTGCCCAAGGGGGTAATAGCGCCGAGACCCGTTACCACTACTCGCTTTAATTCCATACGGTTTAAATTGAGTTCTTACTTTTCAAAGTTTTCAATAAACGCAATGGCTGCGCCTACTGTGTTGATTTTTTCAGCTTGATCGTCCGGAATAGTAACGCCGAATTCTTTTTCAAATTCCATAACTAATTCTACCGTATCCAGAGAATCCGCCCCCAAATCGTTGGCAAAACTAGCGTCGTTTGTAACTTCGGATTTCTCCACGCTTAATTTATCAGCGATGATATCCCTAACTCTTTCAGCAATTTCTGACATAACTTTAATTTTTTAAATGAATATATTAAGATAGTTGTTAATTTTGCACTGCAAAGGAAAGCATTTTTCTTGAAAGAAAAAAGCTTTTCCGTAAAAAATTGCACAATATATGGATAAATGTGCATATCAGTTGGTGATGACATTGTATTTTTTTAATAAATAAATAATCAAAATGAAGAAAATCGCATTGTTGGCTTCCGGATCGGGATCGAATGTTGAAAACATTGTTCGTTATTTTCATTCTAACAAAGAATTGGTATTTTTTGTTTTAAGTAACAAAAAAGAGGCTTATGTGCATGAACGGGCAAAAAAGTTGAATCTGCCTGCCTATACTATTGATAAAACCGGATTTGAGAATGGCGAAGCTTTGCAATTCCTGCTGGACGAGCATACCGATTTTATTGTCTTGGCGGGGTTTTTATTGAAAATTCCGGAAAATATTCTACATGTTTATTCCGGCAAAATCATCAATATTCATCCGGCTTTGCTGCCTAAATATGGGGGGAAAGGCATGTATGGCCATCATGTGCACGAAGCCGTCGTAGCCGCGAAAGAAACGGAATCAGGCATTACAATTCATTATGTCAATGAACATTACGATGAAGGACAAATTATTTTTCAGGCAAAATGCGAGGTTTTACCTGCCGATTCGGCCGAAGAGGTTGCCCGAAAGGTGCATCTTTTAGAATACCGGTATTTTCCGGAAGTAATCGAACAAATCGTTTTGCATAAATAATATGGATAACAATCCGAATATATCCCGCTGGCGATTGATTTTAGGTTCCGGTACGCAGGCCTTCTCACAGGTCAATTTGAGCGAAAAAGAATCCATTATGGACGCCGCTCTGGCAGCTCTCTACGACGATACGGATTATTCCGGTAATTCCGGCGGCAAAAAAAGCGGTTTGGGCGCTTCATCTCCCCATTTGGCCAAATGGTTAACGGATGTACGTACATTTTTTCCGCCGGATGTGGTCAGCATTATCCAATCCGACGCCATTGAACGGAAAGGGTTGACTAAACTCTTCTTCGAACCGGAAACTTTAAAAAACGTCAGTCCCGATATTTCCATGGTTGCTACTTTGATGGCATTGAAAGGTCAAATCCCGGAGAAATCGAAGGCAACCGCCCGGCAATTGGTAAAAGTGGTGGTGGACGAAATCATGAAACGGCTGGAAACCAGCCTTTGCCGTGCTGTGACCGGAGCTTTGAACAAAAAAGTACATTCCTCCATCAGTCATTTTGCATCTACCGATTGGAAACAGACAATCAACAGGAATCTCAAAAATTACGATACAGCTACCCGGCGCTTGATGCCGGAGAAATTTTATTTTTTTGAACGCGGTCAAAAACGAAAACACTGGACGGTTATCCTCGATATTGACCAAAGCGGTTCAATGGCCGATTCCATCATTTATTCTTCGGTAATGGGTTCTATTTTTGCTTCCATGCCGGCTCTGAATACGCATGTGGTGGCTTTTGATACGGAAGTGACCGATCTGACCGAACTTTGCCGTAACGATCCTGTGGATATGCTTTTCGGCATTCAGTTGGGAGGCGGTACGGATATCAATAAGTCGGTAGCGTATTGCAGCCAATTTATTGCCGATCCCCGGAAGACTTTATTCATCCTTATTTCCGATTTATATGAGGGAGGCGTGAGGAAAGGCTTGTTGCGGCGTTTGTCCGAAATGCACGAAGCCGGTGTTAAAGTGATTACGCTCCTGGCTCTTTCCGATAATGGGAAACCGGATTATGATGTCAATTTGGCTAAAGACGTCAGCAAAGCGGGTATCGCTTGTTTTGCCTGTTCTCCCGACCGGTTGCCGGAACTCGTGGAAGCCGCTTTGAAAGGTTTTGATCTGAAGCGTTTCGAAAAACCGGTGGAACGCGGATAATTCAAGGGACATTCCCTTATTATTCGTGGTGATAAGGCTGATTGCTGAGAATAGTCATTGCCCGGTAGAGTTGTTCCATGAAAATCAGGCGCACCAACTGATGAGAAAATGTCATTTTAGAGAGAGAAATTTTTTCACGGGCAGCAGCATAGATTTTATTTGAAAAGCCGTAAGGCCCGCCAATGATAAACAGCAAGCGTTTCGGAGAGGCAAGCATTTTTTTCTCCATATATCCGGCAAATTCCATGGAAGTATATTCCCGGCCATGTTCGTCCAGCAGGATAACCCAATCGTCCGGTTGAATATATTTGAGCAACGTTTCTCCTTCTTTTTCTTTCATTTGGTCGAAAGTAAAGTTTCGGGTATTCCGGATATCAGGAATCGTTTCCCATTCGAAAGGAAGATAATGTTTCAAGCGTCCGGCGTATTCATCCATGCCATTTCGCACAAAATCATGGGTGGTTTTCCCGACGAGCAGCAGTTGTACTTTCATCGGATTGGATTAAAACCGTACTTCTATCCGGGCATTTTTGTCGCCCGAAATCCATCCGGGACCTTCTTTCAATAGACGGACGGCTTCTGCGTCGGCTGCAGGACATAAAGATTTAGAGATATTTATATCGTAAGGACGGCCATTCCCATTAATGGAAAAAGTGAGGACAACTTTACCTTTGACGTTTTCGCAATCGCCATCGACGGGACGAATCATCTCTCTTTTCAAATAACTTTCATATTCTTTATATCCGACAGCCGGTTTCGGATAGACAGCCGTAATTTCCGGTTTTTCTTCGGGTTTCTCGTCTGTTTTTTCTCCGTCCGTTTTGGGGATAATCAGCGGCCCAAGCAGACTGTCCGGCGAAGTTTCCGTAAAGAAAGATGATACGGGGATTAAGAAAGATATATCTTGTTTGTTGAAGAAATAATCCGTAACATGAAGAGAATCAAGCTGAATAGTATCCGGCTTTTCCTGAACAACAGGAGTGGGAATTACTACCGTCGAAAGCGGTGAATTGTTGCGAAAACAGTAAACTCCAATAGCAATTAATCCCAAGATAACAGCCGCAACGCTCCAATAAAAAAGTAAATTCTTTTTGGATCGTGTTTGTTGGATGATTTGCTTTTTCATCGCATCAATTCGTGCCGCATGTTCACCGTTTACGTGGTCGTACCCCTCCAAAGCATCGGCGAGAAAAGAGTCTAACATAGCTTCCCGCTCAAGATAATTAATATCGCGTCCCGTCCTGATTCCTTGTATATAGCGGTCTAAATTCATCAGTAATTCTTTGCCATGCAAATTTTTAAGTTATGTTTCCCGTTGCGGATATAGTTTTTCACCTGTTTCAAATTATATCCCGTACAGTCGGCAATATCCTGAAAGGACATTTCTTCCGTGTAAAAACGGATAATAGCAATGCGCTGTTCTACCGGAAGTTTTTTCAGGCATTGTTTTAAAGCTTTCTTTTGTTCCGTTTCCGGTTCATTTTCGTCGAACAAGCGAAATATTTTGTTCGATTCATTTTCTTCAACATCCTGATTCTTTTCTACTTCTGTTGATTTCTCTTTAGAAAGTTGCAAACAATAATTTTGCATTGCAGCATAAATCCAAGTACGAAATTCATTTATTTCTAATTGGCAAATTTTCGGCACAATTTCTGTAAATAGATGCATTACAGCATCTTGCGCCTTATCCGTATTCCGCAGATATTTCAGGGCAACACCATAAAGAATGGGAATATAGCGGTTATATAATTCTCCCAAATATTCGGTTTCTCCTGAAATTTTATGCCGTTGTAAAATTTCCTTGTCCGACAATTTTAATATTTTTCTTTTTCGATTCAAAAAAGCAATTTTTTTTGCAAA
>JAISNS010000222.1 GCA_031276105.1 Dysgonamonadaceae bacterium | reverse complement strand
GAAAGTCTGGAATATCTCCCGGCAGAGCAAGTTCCGGAAAATCCCGCAAAGAAAAACTCCATAGTCGACGTCCGCTGCAAAGACAATTTCGGACGTCATTTTATTGTGGAGATGCAAATGCTGTGGAACAATTCCTTTTCCAAGCGGATGGTGTTCAATGCTTCGAAAGCATACGTGCGGCAGTTAGACAAAAATGAGCATTACTACCTGTTGCAGCCGGTGTACGGTCTGGCCATTCTTAACGACACTTTTGATGCACGGACGCCGGAATTTTATCATCATTACCGTATCGTGAACTACCGGAATACGGAGGAGGTAATCGAAGGATTGGAATTTGTATTGGTAGAATTACCCAAATTCAGACCGGATAAATGGGCAGACCGCCGGATGGCTGTCTTATGGCTTCGCTTTCTGAAGGAAGTGGAAGAGCGGCGAAATGATGTATCCGAAGATTTGAAGGCAAATGCCGATATTAGCAGAGCATTGGAGATGTGCGAAGTAGGCGCTTTTACGGAAGCAGAACTGGCTGCCTACGACAAATATTGGGATATTATACGTACTGAAAACGCTCTTCTCGCCGAAAGCAAAGCAGTGGGTATAGCAGAAGGCGAAGCAAAAGGCAGGGCAGAAGGCCGAGCAGAAGGCCTGGCAGAAGGCGAAGCGAAAGGCAGGGAGGAAGGCAAAGTGGAAAGCTTAATCACCGTTGTCCGTAACTGTAAGAGCAAAGGTTTCCCTTTAGAACAAATACGGGCGATTACCGGCCTCAGCGAGGAAAGAATCATGGAAATCTTTCGTTCAAGCGGTGAAGGATAAATCGGATGTTGCCAATTGCCATGCATAAGTTGCCGGTCGCACGCATATATGCTTGTAAATTTTAAGATTTTCATCTATCTTTGTATTGTATTAATTTATAGAAACAGATAATTATGTCACGCTATCTTGATCCCAAAAACGATTTGCCTTTCAAGCGGATATTCGGTGAACATCCCGATTTGTTGAAGAGTTTTCTCAATGCGCTGATGCCGCTGGAAGAAAATCAACAGATTGAAAGCCTAGAATATCTCCCGGCAGAGCAAGTTCCGGAAAATCCCGCAAAGAAAAACTCCATAGTTGATGTCCGGTGCAAAGACAATTTCGGCCGTCATTTTATTGTGGAAATGCAAATGCTGTGGAACAATTCCTTTTCCAAACGGATGGTGTTCAATGCTTCGAAAGCATACGTGCGGCAGTTAGACAAAAATGAGCACTACTACCTGTTGCAGCCGGTGTACGGTCTGGCCATTCTCAACGACACTTTTGATGCACGGACGTCGGAATTTTATCATCATTACCGTATCGTGAACTACCGGAATACGGAGGAAGTAATCAAAGGACTGGAATTTGTGTTGGTAGAATTACCCAAATTCAGACCGGATAAATGGACAGATCGGCGGATGGCTGTCTTGTGGCTTCGCTTTTTGAAGGAAGTGGAAGAGCGGCGAAATGATGTATCCGAAGATTTGAAGGCCAATGCCGATATTAACAGAGCGCTGGAAATGTGCGAAGTAGGCGCCTTTACGGAAGCAGAGTTGGCTACCTACGATAAATACTGGGACATCATACGCACTGAAAATGCGCTTCTCGCCGAAAGCAAAGCAACGGGGAGGGCAGAAGGCCGGGCAGAAGGCCGGGCAGAAGGCCGTGAGGAAGGCAAAGTGGAAAGTTTAATCACTGTTGTCCGCAACTGCAAGAGCAATGGCATTCCTTTAGAGCAGATACGAATGATTACAGGCCTTGATGAGGAAAAGATACTGACAATTCTTCGTTCAAACGATGAAGAATGAATCGGGTATGAAACACTTGTTTCCCGTCATTTTTGCATATATAGTAGTAGCACGGAATGAAATTTCGCACGGAAATTAAACTTCGACCCATTGGATTTCAGTTACATCATGCAGATAAAATCATGATGATGGGTAGCTGTTTCGTAGAATATATATCGGAAAAAATCACCCAAGCCGGTTTTCAAACCGATGTGAATCCTTTTGGAATCGTTTATAATCCGGTTTCTTTGGCCGGCGGTTTATACGATTTGATAAATAGTACGGTTTATACAGAAGATGCTCTTTTTGAATATCAAAGCGTTTATCACAGTTTTCGTCATCACAGCCGTTTTTCCGGCTTGAATCAGGCGCTTGTCCTTGAACAAATCAATACCCGGATAACGCAATCCTTCCGGTTCCTGAAAGAGGCAACTCATATTATCTTGACTTTTGGAACGGCTAATGTCTATCGCTTATCTTCGTCGGGCGAGGTCGTTGCCAATTGCCATAAATTGCCGGCAGACCGTTTTCGGGAAGAACGCTTGAGCGTCGAACAAATTGTCCGGCAATGGAATGAGTTAATATCGTGTTTGCGAACCTTAAATCCGGATTTAAAACTGCTTTTTACCGTAAGCCCCATTCGGCATTGCAAGGATGGCGCACACGAGAACCAACTCAATAAGGCGATTTTATTATTAGCCGTCGATGCGTTGATAAAAGCCAATGAAAAATGTTATTATTTCCCTTCGTATGAGTTAATGATGGATGATTTGCGCGATTACCGTTTTTATGCAGAGGATATGATTCATCCTAATCAGCAGGCGCTTAACTATATTTGGGAAAAATTCGGCGAAGCCTGTTTCGACGCTCAAACGCAGAAAATTATTAAAGAATGGGAAAGCATCCAACAAGCGCTGAATCACCGGCCGCTTAATCCGGATTCGGAAGAGTACAAACGCTTCTTAACGGCGACAAACGAAAAAAAAGACCGGCTTCTGAGTTATAAGCACTGAAATCCGCGCTTTGCCGGTTGAAGAAACTCACTTATTTTTGTGAGTTCAAAGCTGATGTAAAACTTGATCAGGTTAGGATGCTTGAAAATGGATATAAATAATGCACAAAACTATACCGCGCAAAGTATAGCGTCTGAAACTTACAGTATCAAAAACAGTGCGATTTTAGAAATAATTTCCGCAACAAACAATGCGGCTATAAACGACGCAATTCCTTTTCCACCTTTTATATTGGCTGATACGGAATAGGCATTATACATTAAAAAGACACTCCAAATCAGCAGGATAAGCATAAACAGCACTCCAAACAATAAGCCGACAAGATGCTCCCGGAAAAATATCATTATTGCCTCAACATTCAACGTATTAACTGAACCTTCGCAAAAACGCATTCCGGGTAAAAATCCAATCAACGGTGCAAATAATAAAGGCCATTGGGCTGTAGTTATCGTACCCGCTATATCAATCAGGCGAATTTTGGAGGAGGATAAAATCACGGCCGTAATGTAAAATACAGCAATGGCAATTATCCGGGAAATAAATACGCAATACAAGTGCCGGCTAAGAGAAGCCGGCATTTCATTACATCCGTAGTGAACGTCCAATACTCCGTCAAAATGTGTGTGGGTGAAAAACCCGGCAACGACTAATACTGTTAAAATGAATAAGCCGGTAATTACGGAAGTCCATCCGGCAAAAAAACTGAAAGGCTGAAATAAATACGCCTTAAGATTACGCGTTGTTTTCATATTACAGAAAAATTAAAAATTGATAAATAAACAAATTATTATTAGGTAATTACATTGATACGAAAAATTATACTTTCGGCATACAACAATCAGGCATTATTGATTTTTCGAATGATTTCGTCCAATAAATTCCGCACCGTCGGATAACTTAACCCCAATTGTTTGGCCATCTCCTTGAGACTGCCGCTGTTTTTTACGAATTGAAGAATAAAATCCTGATCATGAGGCAATAATCGAGCAAGAACGGGCAAATCATACAAACCGTTGACTTCCGTTCCACAAGATTCACACTTTAAACATTTGACTTTCAACTGCTCCCGGCAAGCGGGACAAATACACGGTAAATTCATCATGATTTAATTTTATTTATAAAATACTTTGCAAAGATAAAGTATATTTTAATTATATGCAAGTATTATTCAATAAAATTAAAGTCAATGGCAAAATAAATTACTCCAACACCGTTTTCATGTTCCGGTAATTTTTAGGTGTTGTTCCGAATTTCCGCAAAAAACTTTTATAAAAATTGCTCCGGTTGGAGAAACCGGCTTTGTACATGATTTCATCAATAGATAACCGGGTGGTAATTAACAATTTCTCGGAAACGGACAGTTTGTATTCCCGAATCAAATCGCCGGGACAATAATCCGTAATCGTTTTGAGACGCCGGTAAAGGTGGCGAGCGCTTATGCCTAATTGAAACGCCAGTTCCTCGGCTGTAAATTCCTGATTGAGCAAATTTTTATCAATAATCGTAATTATTTTTTCCATAAATGCCCGTTCTTCCTTATGAATGTATTTCCCGTTCATAAATTCAAAGGAACTGATCGCAGAAGTATAATAATCTTTCAGGTCGTCTTGCCGGCGAAGCAAGCGATCGACAACCGAACGGAGATAATCGACATTGAATGGCTTAGTTATATACAGTTCGGCTCCGGCCTCAATTCCTTCGACTTGTTCTTCCGGCATGTTTTTAGCTGAAAGCAAAATAAAAGGAATGTGCGCCGTCTGTTTCCCGGATTTAATTTGTTTCATCAGGCTGATGCCGTCAATGGGAGGCATCATGACGTCGGAAATAATCAAGTCGGGACGCATTTGGCTTAAAATATCGGGAATACGAAGCGGATCTTTGACCGGTACGACGTTGTAATGGTCTTTGAAAATTTCCGATACAAACCACAGCATTTCCGGGTCGTCGTCAATGACCAGAATGGTTGATCGCGATTGAATGTATTGATAATCTTCCGTTTGGACTACCGGCGCTCCGTTGCCGACCGGTTGAATGACCGCTAATTCTTCCGGCGGCATTTCTCGTGTTTCCGAAACATTCGCTTCCCGGAAGGGAAGCACAACTTTAAATTCGGTCAGGATACCGGGAATACTTCTTACATCAATTTTCCCGTTCAGCAGTTGAACCATATTGTGACAAACGGCCAGTCCCAAGCCGTTGCGCGAAGAAATACCTTTTTTCGTTTGCTTTTCAAAATTTTCCAACACCGTATATCGATCAAAAACAAAGGGTATGTCTTCTTCCTTTATCCCTTTGCCTGAGTTGACGACAACTAATTGGAGTTGTTCCTGTTCGATCCGGATATCCACTTCGATTTTTCCTTCATCGGGCGTATATTTGAAGGCATTGGACAACAAATTCATCAGGATTTTTGTAAAACAGCTTTTGTCGGAATTCCAGTAAATATTTTCGGTTATACGGATTTGGTAATCAATGCTTTTCGTTTCGGCCAACTCGGTAAACGAATCGGAGACGCTTTTAGCCAGTTTGGAAATGGCTAATTGTTCTATCAAACAGGATTTATGTCCGGTTTCTATCCGGCGAAATTCAATCAGTTCCTGAATCAAAGCATTCAGGCGTTCCGCATTTTTTAAAATCAGGGAAGCATATTTTTTCACAAACGTATCGGCGCCCGGATAGGAAGCAATACGGGTACAAGGCCCGTAGATAAGCGTCAGCGGCGTACAAAATTCGTGAGTAATGTTGGTAAAAAAACGCAGTTTGGACTCGTAGATTTCTTCTTTTTGGCGCTCGTTCATTTTATTTATCATGACTTCGCGTTTGTTTCTGTAGCGCAAACGTACCCGGAAGAGGATGAAAAAACAAACGGCCATGCCGGAAATTCCATACAACAGATATGCCCAAATGCTTAAATACCATGGAGATAAAATAACTATCCGCAAGGAATATACATGGTCTTTTTGAGAGACGTTGATTCCGTTTTCATATTTTACGTGTAAAATGTATTCACCCGGAGGCACTTTGGTAAAGGTAACCACATTGGAAAAGTGATTTTCAATCCATTTATCATTAAAATTTTCGAGTTTATAGATGTATTTACAGTTCTGTCCGTTGATGTAATCCGGCGTGACAAATGAAATAGAAAAAAAGTTTTGTTCGTATTTCAGTTCGATATATTCTTTGTTTTTCTTTTTCTTCATGAATTCAGCCGGATTATATTCGTTTTCATAAATTTTAAGCCCGCTGAAATAGATGGGAGGAACAAATTCCTTTTCATTGAAAACATCCTGAGTAATGCAGACAAAACCGTTTGTTCCTCCAAAAAACAAATTGCCGGTTTTTTCGTCGCGGTAATGCGCCCCGTCGCTAAATTCAATGACCTTCAAACCGTTTCTATAATTGAAGAGCCGGAAATTTTTCGTTTCCGAATCAAACTGAACAATTCCATTATTTGTACTGAGCCATAAATAACCGCGATCGTCTTCCAGTATGCCGTGAATCGTATTGTTGGGAAGCCCTTCTATTTCGTTGTAATTTTCGTAAATGACCGAATCCCGGTTGTCGCGAACTAACCGGGTGATACCAAAACTCGTACCAAACCACATATTCCCGTCGCTATCCTTATGAATACTTAAAATATCGTTGATGGTTGCGACGTTCTTTTTATCAAATTGCACTTGCCGGAAAGTGCCTGTCGGGAGGTTCAGGCGTTGCGCCCCGTAGCCACGGTTGCCGAACCAAAGAATACTGTCGTTTTCACGGCAAGCCGAAAAAAAATAATTGTACGATAATTCATCTTTAATGAACATGCTTCGTTCTACGGACTCAATAACCGGATGGTCGTCGTCGCCCGAAACAACGATTTTCAGGATACCCGACCCGACGGTAGCCAGCCAAAGGACGGAATCGTTCACTTCGCAGATAGAATGAACATACACAACCGGTTCTTGGCTCTTGGATAACGCTTTTTTTATTTTTTTCTCTTTGAATGAATAATAATTAAGTCCGGGACCGTCGCCGCCAATCCAGATCAAGTTGCGCACACTTTTGGAAAAGGCGTAGATGGTGTTGTTTGTCAACAAACTGTTGGCGGTCGTATAGCGCACGATTTTTTTTGCGCGGAGGTCGTCGTTGGGATGAAAATCCTCGATCGCCAGAATCCCGTCGTCTTTTGTTCCTATCCACAAAGTATTCAATTTGTCTGTCAATAAGGCGCGTACCGGTTTTTGGATGCGGAAAGGAAGATTGGAGAAAGTGATGGAAGAAATAGAAAACGAATCGCGCGAATACAGATATACGCCCTGCCCGTCGGTGCCGATCCAGACAATATCCTGAGCATCATCTTTACAGAGCGCAAAAACGCCGCAATAGATCGCGATTCGTTCCGTTTGGTATTTAACCTCGCTTTCAGGCGTATTCTTCAGGCGGATTAAGCCGTTGGTTTGGAAGGCAATCAAATAATCGTCGTGATCCCGGATAATGGTCGAAATAAGGCCGTTGTCCCGAATTTCCCTTTCCAGATTTTTAATCAAGTTCTTTTTCCCGGAAAAAACATTGTATTCAAAAAGAAAATATTCCCGATCAATAAAATAGACATGTTCTTTTTCCTGAAATATATACAACAGATCGCGGGTATGCTCTAAAATAACCTGCGGAACAATTTGAGGAGTCCGGTTCTCCGTAAAGCGGATTTGTGCCTGTATGATTTTCCCGTTATCCGGCAATATCCATATTCCATCGTTCCGGTCTATAAAAAATTTACGGATTTGATCATTACAGATTCCTTCAAAAGCAACCGGAGAGAAAACTTTTTGCGCTTTGTCGTAATGATAAATAAAATGATCGTCTTGAATTACAAATACTTCATTATCGACCGTTTTAGCCCAGTGGTATTTTCCCTGAAACCGGTTATGGTATTCAATCTGTTGTTTTTTCTTATCTAAGCGATTGAATCCGTGATTGGTAGCAATCCACAAGATATTGTCTTCCGCTTCCATGATTCCTTCAATCAAATTTCCGGACAAACTGTTGGACTTGTCCGACGCCGGTTTGTAAACCTTGACATGCAGCCCGTCGTACATATTCAGTCCGTCGCAACTGCCAAACCACATAAAACGTTCACTGTCTTGGCATATAGATAATATGGCGCTATTGGACAAACCTTCGTTATTGGATATTTGTCGTAGATTGTATGCGTACAAGCCGGATACCGGCGCTAAAATGGCTAACAAAAAAAGCGTTTTTCGTATCATAACCGTTTATTTGATTTACAAGGTGAAACATACCTGAAGCAAAGATACCCTTTATTTTTATTAATATCGCAGGCTTTTAAGCTAAATTTTGTATGAATTAAGGACATTTTAGTAATCAATTCAGGACATGTCCGTAAATTTGCACTCTTATGTCATAAAATCATACTATGATTGATTGACTTTATAATAACTTTGTACCACTTACAAATTTTGTAAACATGACAACACGTAGAGAATTTTTGAAAAAAGGAGGATTAGGATTAGCTGCACTGTCGGTAAGCGGCAGTGTTTTTTCCGAAATAAGGCAAGGAACGCCCGCCTCTCCGTATGTATCTCAAAGGCCGGAAGTTTCCAAAAGAAACTTCGTTTCAAAAGCCGTTGAAGAAACAATCATCCACGTAAAAGGACAACTGAAAGACCGGAAACTGGCTTGGATGTTTGAAAATTGTTTTCCGAATACATTAGACACAACCGTCCATTTCCGAACATTGGACAACCGCCCGGACACATTTGTCTATACCGGCGATATTCATGCCATGTGGTTGCGCGACTCGGCAGCCCAAGTTTGGCCTTACCTGAGCCTGATGAAAAACGACGAACCGCTACGCTTGCTGATTGCCGGCGTTGTGAACAGGCATACCCGCTGTGTTTTGATTGATCCTTATGCCAATGCGTTCAACGACGGCCCGAAAGGAAGTGAATGGGCGTCCGACCATACGGCAATGAAACCGGAATTGCACGAACGCAAATGGGAAATCGATTCGCTTTGCTATACCGTAAGGTTAGCCTACCATTATTGGAAACTTTCGGGCGATACCTCTGTTTTTTCTCCCGAATGGCGGAAAGCCGCCGCGCTGATTGTGCAAACATTCAAGCAACAACAACGAAAAGAAGGCGTTGGCCCTTATACGTTTGAACGGGTAACCGCCCGCCAGTTAGATACCTTGTCGAACGACGGCAAAGGAAACCCGGTAAAACCGGTAGGATTAATCGTTTCTTCTTTCCGGCCTTCGGACGATGCAACGACCTATGGCTTTTTAATCCCATCCAACCTGTTTGCCGTAACTTCCCTGAAGCAATTAGCCGAAATATCGACCCAAGTAACCGGAGACAGCGCTTTTGCCGCTGTTTGCACCGGCTTGGCCGCCGAAGTCAGGCAGGCGCTCGACCGTTACGCTATTGCCAATCACCTGAATTACGGGCAAGTTTATGCGTTTGAAGCGGACGGATTCGGCAACCGTTTATTTACGGACGACGCCAACGTTCCGAGCCTCTTGAGTTTGCCTTATTTGGGATGTATCGACAAAAACGACCCGGTTTACCGGAATACGCGGAAATTTATCTGGAGTAACGATAATCCCTACTTCTTCAAAGGGAAAGCCGCCGAAGGAATCGGAGGCCCTCATATTGGCTACGACATGATTTGGCCGATGAGCATCATCATGAAAGCTATGACAAGTACGGAGGAGGCGGAGATACGTTCGTGCATTAAAATGCTTCGCGATACCGACGCCGGTACCGGATTTATGCACGAAAGTTTCCATAAAGATGATCCGCAGAAATTTACCCGTTCATGGTTTGCGTGGGTGAACACCCTGTTCGGCGAACTGATTCTGAAGTTAGTAAACGAAGGGAAAATATCGCTTTTGAATAATTTGTAAATAAAAAGGAAAAACAATTGTTATGAACGGCAAAATTCAACTATATCATCCGGTTTTTAATTCGCTTTTTTTATTAAAAAAAGTGCGTTTTTTAACGAATAATATTTGCTTTTCCCAATTATTAGACTACACACACACACACACACACAGGAAATAACAGTAGGATGCAACTGATTGAATAACAGCGTATCAGGGTTCATTTTAGCCTTATGGGGTACGACTTGGGGCATTTTCGAAGGATTGATTTGTCCACCTCTGACCTGCCTTTGTCTGCATAAAACTACACGGCAAAATTACGGATTATTTTTCAAAAAAACAAGAAAAATATTTATCTGATAATCAATCATT
>JAISNS010000211.1 GCA_031276105.1 Dysgonamonadaceae bacterium | reverse complement strand
TCCTTTTGTATTATCCTATCGGCAGCGAGGATGGTATTGCTAAGCAATTCAAATTCTTTTTCGAAACAGGAAGAAAAAAATCCTTTTCCCAAGTTTTCTTCTATTTGTTTTCGTGTCCACCATTTACCTTTATTCAGATTAGCCGGTAAATCGCTTATATTTTGTATATTAGAAATATATAAGTATATCAAGCGGTTGGTTTTTATATCTTTAAACACATAATGGAGAAGATAGCAGGCGGGCAAATCTTTTGTGCCGCCATTTTCTTCAAAAACGCGCATTACGCCTTCTTCCAGCGATTCCTGATATTTGAGGTACGTTTCGAAAGGATAATCCAATTCGGTGGTATTGCCCGCACTCCAGGCCGCTTTTTCTTTCAGGAAAATCTTTCCGTTATGAATCAATGAAATACGGATAACCGGATGAAGGTATTTATTGCCCAAAGACCGACTGATGCTCGAAGCTATCTTGCCGTGCACAATGCCCGTCTCATCCACAACAGGCCACCATTCTTCCAAAAGATACCTTTTCCGCAGAAAATAAAAATGAACAAATTCGTAAATAAAATGGAGGGTGATGAAAATATACAACAGAATGAAATGGAGAAATTTGTCTAACGATTCCGAATGGCAGAATGTGGGCAACAAGCGGTATATCATTACAATCATCAGGTGAGTGGTTGCCAAATGGACGGCAATTTTTACGACATACACGTCGGCGTCGAAACGTATCAGGTGAAAGTTGCATAAATCTTCGTTCTTAAACAATATTTTCCCCCTGAAATAATTCTTGAAAATCATAAATACGGAAAAGACAAAAACGACTGTTATTTCAAAAAAGAGCGTAGAATAATGTTCGTAAAGAATTGTAAACGGAGGAATAACGGAAAAAAGCGCCGACAATGAAAAGGCAATAATGGAAAGATAAGTCGTATAAGGCGACGTATATTTCAGCGTCCAAAAATCGACAAGAAAAAACACAAGAAATGTTGCGATAGCGCCCAACAGGGAAACCGGATAGGAGAAGAAAAAACTCAATACCAAAAACGACACAATGGGGGTCATTCCTAAAATAGGAGTTAGTAAAGAACCGGTGACTTTTCTTAAACTCATGCTATTTTCTCACTTATTAATAATCGTTTTTTCATAATTAACACTTATACGGCTTAAATTGTTTTCATACGCGGCAAATAAATTAAAATTTTATAAATTCTGCGGAACGATAAGATGAACGAACGAGAGGAGCGCTTTCTATGTACCTGAAACCCAAATCCAAGCCGATTTGCCGGTATGTATCGAACCGGACGGGGGAAACGTATTCGACAACGGGAATATTTTGCGGCGAAGGCCGAAGATATTGCCCGATAGAAAGCAAATAACAGCCGGCTTCCAGCAAATCGGTCATTGTTTCGATAATTTCGTCGTGCGTTTCGCCCAATCCCAGCATTAACCCCGATTTGGCCGGAATGCCCGATGATTCTACCTGTTTCAATACGGCCAAACTTGTTTCGTAACGGGCAACGCTTCGCACTTGGGGAGTCAGTCGGCGTACCGTTTCCAAGTTGTGGGAAATAATATCGGGACGCTCCTCTATCACCTGTTGCAGGCAGCGGCGGTCGCCCCTGAAATCGGGAATAAGCGTTTCGATGGTAATGGACGGATTCAGTATTTTTATTTGCCGGATGGTTTCGGCCCAATGCGAGGCGCCGTAATACTCCAAGTCGTCCCGATCGACCGAAGTTACAACCGCATGTTTCAGTTCGAGTAAGCGGATCGATTGAGCCACTTTGAGCGGTTCGCCGGCGTCCGGCGGTTGCGGACGGCCGGTTCGGGTATTGCAGAATTTACAGGAACGGGTACAAATGTCGCCGGCTATCATGAAGGTCGCCGTTTTCTTGTTCCAGCACTCACTCCGGTTAGGACATCGTCCGCTTGTGCATATCGTATGTAACCCCCTGTCGTTTATTATCTTTCCGGTAACGGAAAAATTGGCGTTGTTTGCCAAATTGATGCGTAGCCATTCCGGTTTACGGAGATTTGTTTTTTCGTCCTTCATGCAGAGTGATCTTTTTACAGATTCCGGTTCAAAAAGTCGATGATTCGGTTATACAAATGATTGCGCGTTTGTGCATCCGGGAGGCTGTGGTTTTTTCCGGGATAAAGTTGCATTTCGAACAGTTTTCCGGCTTTTATCAACGCATCGGAGTAATACATTGTGTTTTGCAGGTGTACGTTGTCGTCCGACGTACCGTGAACCAACAGGAGCCTGCCTTGCAAGCGGTCGGCTAAGTGGATAGGAGAAGACGCATCATAATTGTTGAAATTTTCGTTCGGCGTGCGCATGAATCGTTCGGTATATATCGAATCGTATAATTTCCAATCGGTTACAGGCGCAATGGCAATTCCTGCCTTGAAGATACCGTTTCCGCGACTCATTGCCATAAGCGTGATAAAACCGCCGTAGCTCCATCCCCAAATAGCCATCCGGTCTTTGTCCACATAGTTCAATCCGCCCAAATAAGCGGCGGCGGCGATTTGGTCGTCCGATTCCAAAATTCCCAATCGCAAATACGTACATTTCCTGAAAGCTTCTCCCCGCGCCCCCGTGCCCCGGCCATCGACCGCAGCAACTACATATCCCTGCATTGCCGGATAATGATACCAGTCCATTGTGTATTTGTCCTGCACTTCCTGCGAGTTGGGGCCGCCGTATTGCACCAAGACTAAAGGATATTTCTTCCCCGAATCGAAAGGAATCGGTTTGAGTATCCACCCGTTCAGGACGTCGCCCTGCGGATTGGAAAAAGTAAAAAATTCTTTTTGCGGGAAACGGGTATCCGCCAACCGGGATCGAAGGGCGGCATTATCGTTCGTTCGAACCAATTCCTTCCCTTTTTCATCGTATATCCCTGTATAGCCTGGCGTTTCCGTATTGGAAAAATGATTCGCAAAATAGCGGAAATTCGCACTGAATGAAGCCTGATTGGTTCCGGTCTCGGAAGATAATTTTGTTTTAACGCCTTTCGCATCTACTTTATAGACGGAACGACGCAGAGGATTTTCTTCTGCCGACTGGAAATAAATGGTTTTGGTTTCGGGATTGAAGCCATACAGTTGCGTAACGTCCCAATTTCCGGCAGTCGCCTGTTTTTCCGGAACGCCGGTCATCGAATAAAGGTAAATATGAGCAAATCCGTCTTTTTCGCTGACATAAACAAAATTATCTTTGGAAAAAGCGATGGAAAGAATCCAATCCGGGTTGATATAATATTTACTTTCATCGTGCAGAATCAAACGCGCAACGGTAGATTTCGGATTTGCCTGATACATACTGAAACTGTTTTGGTAGCGGTTCAACGTCATAACCATCAATTGTTCCGGATTTTCCGTAAAGCGAATCATCGGGATATAACCGTCGCCGGGCAGCGGAACATCCATTTTTTTAGTATCTTTCGTTTCCACATTATAAACGTAGCAGGCCACTTTGGAATTGGTTTGTCCGGCTTTAGGATATTTATAGGAATGATAACCCGGATAAAGACTGCCGTCGAAAAGCGGGAAACCGAACAGCGGCACGTCGCTTTCGTCCGATTTTACAAAAGCGAGAAAGTTACTGTCGGGCGACCAAGCCATTAGGGTGGTAACGGCAAATTCTTCTTCATAGACCCAATCCGTGATTCCGTTCAGGATTTTTCCCGCCTCGCCATCCTTTGTTACTTGCGATTCGGTGTCGTAGTCGAATTTTTTCAACCGGATATTATTATCGCGGACAAAGGCGCACATCCGTCCGTCGGGCGAGAATAGCGGCGCCATCAATTTGCCTTTGGTATCGGAAAGCGGTTTCAGGTAGTTGCGTCGCACATCATAATCGTAGATGTCGGCCTGCCAAGAACGCCGGTAAATGGATTCTTTGTTATTCCAAACAAGGATTCGATGTCCGGTATTACTAATCAGATAACCCTCGATATGATCCAAGTGGGTTTCTCTTGTTTTATCGACATGAAACAGAGTTTCGACCGGTTGTCCGGTTTTATAGGCATATTTCACGATTGCTTTTTTATCGGCGCTGATTGCCGTATAATGTTCGCCGTCGGGCAACGAACGGATTTCGCCTCCATTGGCGGAAGCAAATTTTTTTTCGACGATATCTTTTAACAGGAGCGGTTTGTTTCCGGTTTGCGCTTGCAGACAGAAGACAAAAGTAAGACAGGTAAAAATAAAAACTGTTTTCTTCATAGAAAATAAAAATATTCCGGCAAACTTAGCATTTTTTAATGGAAAAGCCAAAAAATAATACAAATTTTTTACCTTTGCAACTTTAATACAATTTGCGCATGAAAAAGTTCATTTTTATATTATTTTCATTAAGTTCCTGCCTAATGCGGATTTATGCATTGCCGGGAGATACTACGATTGTTCAAACCTTTTCGTTTGAGGATGGACGAAAAGAAAGAAAATGCAGTTTTGAGTTTCCCGACGGAAGTGTACAATACGAAAAAGTGTTGATGTACTACACGCTTCGTTGCGACCCGACCCAGAATCCGGCTTGTGGAGAATGGGATTATATCTTCAATACGGAAAT
>JAISNS010000149.1 GCA_031276105.1 Dysgonamonadaceae bacterium | reverse complement strand
GGATCAACCGTTATGTTAATTACTATTTTTCCTTCTTCCTGCACGGAATAGGCCGGGCGGGGCAATCCTCCGGCGCCTAATGTGCGTCCGGCTAAATCGAAACCGCCGTAACCGCCTACTCCGACGTAGGAACCGATTGGGGCGTTTCCTTGATCGCTTCCCTGATTGCCGGCCCCTGCAGAAGCGGCGCCTTCGTTACTGCTTGCCGTTTCTCCTGCGCCGAAAGCGCCTTGCATTTGCCGGTTAATGGCTTCTATTCGCCGGCGTTCGGCCTCCTGACGTTGCCGTTCCAAACGCTCCTGTTCCAAGCGTTCACGTGTCCGTTGCTGTTCGGCAGCATCAATCGCGGCTGTTTGTTCCGTATTCTGAGTGATGGCCGGAGGAGTGGTTTCAACTTTTTCGACAGGTAGCGGCCGGCGGTTTTCTTCAGGACGCGGTTCGAATGTACCGGAAGCCCAGTCCACAGTTCCGAAATTCACTAAAACACCTTGCTCTTTCGGTTTCGTTTCTGTTAATAAAAAAGTGAAACAAAGCAGGAGAAGCAACAGGCCGCAAAAAACGGTCGATCCGGTGTAGCCGGCTATTTTTTCTTTGCTGATTATCATTGGGGACGTGTGACCAAAATCATTTTGAAATTATTTTGATTGGCTATATCCAACACTTTCACAACTTCGGCATACGGAATGGTTTCGTCGGCATACAGCGCCACATACATGTCGGGTTCCTGCGTATAACTTTTTTGAAGAAAGGGAGTTATATCTTCAAATGAGACCTGAACGTCTTTGTCCTTTCCGAATCCGACATAATAATTGAGATTCTTGTCGATCGTTACTCGAGTCAACGGCTTGGCAGATGTTTGTTGCCGGCTTTGCGGCAGAAGAACTTTGATTGCATTCGGCACAACCACCGTAGATGTAATCATAAAAAATATGAGCAACAGGAAAATCATGTCTGTCATGGATGCCATACTAAATTCCGCACTCGTTTTATGTCGCCTCTTAATCGCCATAGTCAGTTATTTAGCCGGTTCATTCAATAAATCCATGAATTCCATTGTCCGGGATTCCATTTTGGAAACGACTCCGCTTACTTTGGCAACCAAATAATTGTAGGCGAATAAAGCGATGATTCCGACCACCAGTCCGGCGACAGTGGTTATCAACGCTTCATAAATACCGGACGACAATAACGTGATGTCCACGTTGCTGCCGGCATTGGCCATGTCGAAGAAAGCGCGAACCATTCCGGTCACTGTTCCTAAAAATCCCAACATGGGAGCGCCTCCGGCCGTTGTGGCCAGCCATATAAATCCTTTTTCCAATTTGGCGACTTCGATATTGCCTTCGTTTTCGATGGTTACTAAAATATCGCTCATCGGCCGTCCCAAGCGGGAAATCCCTTTTTCGATCATTCGCGAATAGGGCGTATTTTCTACGCGACAAAGATTTAACGCCGAATCGATTTTTCCTTCATAAATGTAATCCCTGATACGATTCATAAATGTAACGTCTTCTTTTTGAGCTTTATTAATTACCAATGTTCGTTCGATAAACAGGGCGACGGCCACAAACAGCAAAAGAAAAATCGGAATCATCAGCCACCCGCCTTTGAGAGCTAAATCAAAGACATTCATTTTCACTTCCCGAACTTCCTGAACGGGAATCGCAGTAAGCTCTGTAACAGCATCTTGAATAAAAAGTAATAAGTTCATATTATCAAATAAATTGTAAATTTTAGGTCAAATACAAATAAATGCGTACTTTTGCGTATTATTCGTTTACTGCTTGCAAAAGTAATGGTTTCCTTTAATAATTAAAAATGTTTGGCGAAGAATTCATAATAAATAACTATGCCGCCCTCATGGAAAAACTGAACGAATTCAGTAACATGGGGAACGACGGGGCTTTAATTGTACTGGAAGTTAATCCGCATGATTATGTGCTTTCGCAGATAGTTCACTTGGTGGAACAAAATAATGCGACGGTTTTGCACGTTTTTTCCTATTTGGAGGAAAAGACTTCGAAGCAAATAGTCATTCTCAAGATCGACTTGGGGGATGCAAGTTCCGTTTTAAGGAGTTTTGAACGATTCAATTATTCGGTTCGATATTATCTTCAAAAACAAGTGTTTAATGACGAAACCTTGCGAAACCGTTTGGGCGAATTGATGTATTATTTGGAAATGTAACATGAGGATAGGAATCTTCGGCAGTGATTATCAAGCGGGAAAACAACATTATATTCAGTCGCTTTTCGACCGTTTACTGGAGTCGGATGTAGAAATATGGGTCGAAAATCAGTTCTATTCGTATTTGTTTCGGCAATTTACCTATACGCCTAAAGTAGCCGGTTTGATTGATTCCGCTGCTTTTCCTTTAGATATGGTTTTCAGTTTGGGAGGCGACGGAACATTTTTGAAAACCGCCGCTTGGGTCGGACGACAAGACATTCCTGTTTTGGGCATCAATACCGGTCGTTTGGGCTTTCTGGCCGGCATTAACGCCGAAGAAATTGCTTGTGTGCCGGACGAAATCATTGCCGGAAACTATAAAATTGAAGAAAGAACCCTTTTGCAGATGGAATCATCGTTGCAATCGTCGGAGGAATACAATTGCGCGTTGAACGAAATCGCCGTACTGAAACGGGATACCTCTTCCATGATTACTGTCAGGGCATATTTGAATAATGAATTTTTAGCCGAATATTTGGGCGACGGTCTGCTTGTCGCAACTCCGACCGGTTCTACCGCTTATTCGTTAAGCATCAACGGCCCTATTCTCATCCCTCAAGCCAATAACTTCGTGTTAAGTCCGATAGCCCCCCATTCACTGAATGTCAGGCCGTTGGTTATTCCCGAAGATTATAAAATCCGGCTGAAGGTAGAATCGCGCTCCAATAATTTTTTGGTCGCTTTAGACGGACGTTCCCAAGTTTTTTCTTCCGGTAATGAACTGTTTATACAAAAAGCCGACTTCACGATTAAAATTGTCAAACGTTTTAATCAAAATTTTTACGAAACGTTGAGAAATAAACTGTTATGGGGAACACATGCAATTTGAATCGAAAATTGAAAATCGACATCTTTCAACCTTCCGGCAACCTTTATTTGACAATTTTATATTTAGCTGTGAATGATTGAATTACGATTATTTTTAAAAATATTTACTGTCTTCCAATAAAAAACAATGATAAATGTTATTAAATATTAAAACATTTTTTTACTTTTGCCGTTACTTATATAAAGATTATTGACAAGATGAAAGGCAAATATTTATTTTCGCTCATAGTGTGCATGTTTGTTTTTACCGGGTGTAAAGATGAAGATTTATTTGTTATAGAAGGTGATATACCCAATCTCACTTCGAATACATTATATTTGGTTACAACTTCGGATGTAGTAAAAATTGATACCGTTCAAGCTAAAAACGGGAAATTTGAATACAGTTCATTTTCCGATTCGGTTGTTCCCATTTTGATTTATCTGGAAAAAAAGAGCGTTTGGATGACCGTTTGGGCGAAAAATGAAGATCGAATCAAAGTAGGCGGCGATGTTAACTGTCCGGAACTGATTACGGTAGAAGGAAATGAAATCAATAACCTCCTGACGGAATTTAAGACGAAGAATAAATCAATTATAGGATTAGGCGTATAGGTCGCTGTTAAATTTAAAGAAATTGCTACCTTTGTGGCATGTCAATCAGAGAAAAATATACAAGTGTGAACTCACTAAAATTCAACAAATATTTTCAGAG
>JAISNS010000146.1 GCA_031276105.1 Dysgonamonadaceae bacterium | reverse complement strand
AGCGCCGAGGTGGATGAAACGCAAACCGTTACATTTTATCCGGCAACGGCTGGGAACAGGGTAAAAGCCGAATTCAGCAGTTTTGCTTCCGTTCCTTATTTACTTGTGGGGATGTTCGATAATCCCGGCGATACGCTTTTTGTCTATAACGGCAATACGGCAGATGAAAGCCGCTTGATGGGCGTTTTAACAGATTATTTGACCGGCGCTTTGCCGGCTCCATTCCGTTCGACAGTTCCGGACGGGTCGCTTACGTTTGTATTCAAAAAACACAGCGGAATACCGGAAGCCGGTTGGGAGGCTATTATCTCCTGCTTTACCCCGGCTAACCACGATGCAAGCGTAGTTAAAATCCTGTCTCCGACAAAGGGAGGAGAAAGCGCGGCGCAGGTAAAAGTAAGTATCGGCAATTACGGCACGAATCCAATCACATCGACCGGCGTCGCCTATTCATTAAACGAAGGCGATCCTGTGAGGGAAACATTTACAGGCAATATCGCCGTTGGTGAAACCGCTGAATATACTTTCACACAAACCGTTGATGTTTCCGGATATACGGATTATACATTGAAAGCGTACACCCTGCTGACCAGTGACGGCGATCTGACAAACGATACCGCATCTGTTTCCTTTTCGCATAAAGAAAGTATAACCCTGTACGGATACCGTATTTTCGACACTTCCTGGGAGGAAAATATGCCTGAAATGGGCGCTGTTTCTTTTGAAACCACTGCTCCTTCGAAAATCACGGATATAAGCAATTACAAAGATGGAGAAAATTTCATTTGTGCAGGAGCTTATGTCGATGGCTACATCTATGCTTACAGCGCCACCAATACCGGAAACCCAGCTCATTTCATCAAACTGAATGCCGCCAACTGGTCGGTAGTGTCGAAGGTCGCGGCAACAGGAACACCTTATGATATGACTTACGACTATTCTACGGGCACACTGTATGCTCTTTCTAATACGGAAGCCGATGGAGTATTATTACACACGGTGAATCTGAAAACCGGCGCCTTGTCGACGGGTACTACCATTACCGGAGTAATGTTCCTGTTTACGCTTGCCGCTGATTTGGCCGGCAATCTGTACGGTGTGGATAATGACGGAGATCTTGTTTCTATTAACAAGACTACCGGCGTTGCAACAGTGATAGGAAATACCGGCATCGAACCGTACTATCCCCCCCAATCCATGGCTTTCGACTATAATACCGGACGACTGTTGTGGGCTATGGGCAATATGGATAGAGAAGGACGGCTCATCGAACTGGATCCGACCACCGGCCAGGCCACCGATTTAGGCGTTTTAGGCGGAGATGCACAAATTGTTGCCTTACATTCGGTTTATACAGGGACGGCGATTCCGTCCGTAACCGTTCGTCCGTTTAACGTTTTCCCGAATCCGGCGAAAAATGTAGTCTATGTTTCTCAGGTAACTGAAAATTCGGTGATAAGCATTCTTGATTTGGCAGGCAGAACACTTGAAAGTCAAGCGGTAGCTAAAAGCGACAAGGATGTGAAAGTGGATTTGCATTTCGCCCCCGGCGTTTATTTCATCCAAATCGAAAGTGACCATACAAAGGTGATACAGAAACTGATCATCAAGTAAACCGCAGGGTTTACTGATTGTCCGAAAGGATTTCTTACTAAGCGCGTCCGAAAATGAATTTTTCGGACGCGCTTTTTTTCCCGCAAATAAAAATAATAGCCTGAATATTCCGTTGATAATAGCAAGTTAATATGTATATCACATTCTCATATACAAATAAAACAACGATGAATAAATACAATTTGATAACGATTTTATTGGCGCTTTTTTTCTTGCAAGCTTGCGACGAGGAAATTGTTTCTCCTATTCCCTACGCTCCGGTCAATCTGGTTCTGGATTTGAAATACGAAGACAGCAATTTAGTGAGTCCGTTGACATATAAAATTTTTACCAAGAAACGTTTTGAAGAGGACAAATTAGGATTCGGCGGTATTTTGGTGATTAACGGACGGGGAGAAAATATGCTGATCAATCTTTTTGCTTACGACCTGGCCTGTCCGGTAGAAGTGGACAGGAATATCCGCATTGTGCCGAACGACTTGGGACAAGCCGTTTGTCCTCACTGTGGAGCCGTTTATATGATTTCCAATGGGAGCGGCGCTACCCTGTCGGGAAGTAAAAACTTCTTGAGAACCTACCGGGTTTCGCCTCAACAACAGAACGATCGTTATTTAGTTTCCCATTAACAAGCGAGTTAAAAGTTATGAGTTATAACTCATAACTCATACTGTCTTTTTTCGCAGTTCGAAATCCCGTCCCAAGTATTTTTCCCTGACCACCGGATTTTCGGCCAGTTCTTCGGCAGTGCCCTGAAACAATACTTTTCCTTCAAACAGGAGGTAAGCCCGGTCGGTGATGCTTAATGTTTCGTGTACGTTGTGGTCGGTAATCAGGATGCCGATATTTTTGTTTTTCAGTTCGCTTACAATCTGCTGGATGTCTTGCACGGCAATCGGGTCGATTCCGGCAAAAGGTTCGTCCAACATAATGAATTTAGGATTGATAGCCAGACACCGGGCAATTTCTACCCGCCGCCGCTCGCCTCCCGACAATTGGTCGCCGTGATTTTTCCTGACTTTGTGCAACCCAAATTCGGCAATCAGGCTTTCCAGTTTCTCCCGCTGATGACTGTTGGAAGTCCCGGTCATTTCCAAAACCGAACGAATATTGTCTTCCACCGTCATTTTCCGGAAAACAGAGGCTTCCTGCGCTAAATAACCGATGCCGTTTTGGGCGCGTTTGTAAACGGGAAATTTGGTAATTTCAATGTCGTCCAAAAATATTTTTCCTTCATTCGGCGTAACCAAACCTACCGTCATGTAAAACGTAGTCGTTTTCCCAGCGCCGTTAGGCCCTAAGAGGCCAACAATTTCCCCCTGTTTTACATAAATGGAAACCTGATTGACAACTGTCCGGTTCCTGTATTTTTTGACCAAATTTTCTGTCCGTAGAATCTTTTCTTCCATTAGAATTTTATTTTACAGGCAAAAGTAGTAAAAAAAACATTACATTTGCACTCCGGTAGGTAATTCAAAATACGAGTTCTATGATAAAGGCATTACATGATTTCGGCGAATACGTTCTGTTAATGTACCGTACGATTAGCGTTCCCGAACGTTGGAGCGTATTTTTCAAGCAAGTGTTGAAAGAAATATTCAAATTGGGAGTGGATTCGTTGTGGATTGTGATTTTCATTTCCATATTTATCGGGGCGGTGATAACGATTCAGGTTTCGTTGAAAATTGTTTCTCCGCTTATTCCCGATTTCACGGTGGGGTATATTGGCCGTGAAATCGTCATTCTGGAATTTTCTTCCACCATTATGTGCTTGATATTGGCCGGAAAGGTCGGTTCCAATATTGCATCGGAGTTGGGAACAATGCGCGTTACCGAACAAATCGACGCTTTGGAAATCATGGGCGTTAATTCGGCAAATTTTCTTATTTTCCCCAAAATAGTCGCTTTTGTCTGTTTTATTCCCGTACTGGCTGTTTTCAGCATGTTTTTCGGAATCATGGGCGGTTACCTTATCGCCTGGACTTCCGACGTGATTACGGCGGCTAAATACGAATTTGGGATTCAATACTGGTTCAATGCCTATTACATTACGTATACGATTGTGAAGTCGATGGTATTTGCATTTATTATCTCATCCATTGCTTCCTATTTCGGTTACAACGTTAAAGGAGGAGCGTTGCAGGTGGGCAAGGCGAGTACTAATTCGGTAGTAATGAGCAGCGTATTTATTTTAACGTTGGATTTGGTTATCACTCATTTAATGCTTATCTGATGATAGAGATTAAAAATATCAATAAATCGTTTGAAGGAAAAAACGTTCTGAATAATATTTCCACGGTTTTCGACAAAGGGAAAACCAACCTGATTATCGGGCGAAGCGGTTCGGGTAAAACCGTGTTAATGAAAATCCTTATCGGTTTGCTCCGTCCCGATTCGGGTGAAATCCTGTACGATAACCGGAATTTTATCACTTTGCCGCGCAGGGAATTGAAAAAGTTGCGCACGGAAATGGGGATGTTGTTTCAAGGGTCGGCGCTTTTTGATTCGATGACGGTGTTGGAAAACGTGATGTTTCCCCTGTCCATGTTTACGAAGGAACGCAAGAAAGAACGGGAAGAACGGGCGCATTGTTGCCTGGAACGAGTCAATTTGGCCGATGCGATCCATCTTTACCCCAGCGAGATAAGCGGCGGAATGATGAAGCGGGCGGCTATTGCACGCGCCATCGCGTTGAATCCCAAATATTTGTTTTGCGACGAACCTAATTCGGGACTGGATCCGAAAACTTCTTTGATAATCGACGAACTGATTCACGATATCACCGCCGAATATAATATGACGACCATCATTAATACGCATGATATGAATTCGGTGATGAATATCGGCGAAAAAATCATTTTTATTAGCGACGGTCAAAAGGCATGGGAAGGCTCCAAAGACCGGATTATGACTTCTTCCAGTAAAGAACTGAACGACTTCGTGTTTGCTTCCGATTTATTCAAACGGGTGAAAGCAATGGAAAACGCCGGGAGCCCGCCGGCGTTTCAGGTAAATTGAATTTTTTTCTATTGATATGTATGCCCTAACGGGCAAGAATTACGCCGTTAGGCGTGACATATCAATAAAAAGAAAAAAGCGGACGCCGGCTGGAATAACGATTATCTTCTGAAAATCCTAATAAATTAGGATGCGTTTGCCCTGAGTATCTATACTTTCCCCTATAAATTTTGCAAGATATTTTTATGCGGTTGTGTGTAATTGAGAATTTCATGCTAACTTTGTACACATTTAATAAATCATTTATTATATCGTAATTACAATGAATATAACGTCAAATAAAAGAATAGAAAGCGCTCGTCAAATTGTTTTGAAGGTAGCTCCAAGCAAATACGGCTTTCTCTTGGAATTGCTTAAAAACTTTGATTTTGTGCAGATCGAAAAAGAAGCCGGCGATTCTAAAGAGGAAATCATAGCCAATCTTACACAAAGCTTCAAAGAATTGCAAATGATAAAAGAGGGAAAGTTGGAAGGACGCCCTGCGGAAGAATTTTTAAATGAACTTTGAATATGACTTATACCGTCAAATCAATTCCTCAATTTGAACGAGAAGCCAAACGCCTTGTAAAAAAATATCCCTCCCTGAAAAACGAATTAAAGGAAATAGTCGGAGTTTTGAAAAAAGACCCCGAAAAGGGTACTTCTTTAGGAAATAATGTCTTTAAGATACGTCTTGCCATTGCTTCCAAAGGCAAAGGAAAACGAGGAGGAGCCAGAATTATCACTTATTACAAAACAGGAGAAGGAAGCGTTTATCTGTTATCCATTTATGATAAAGGTAAAAAAGACACTGTTTCCGACAATGAAATCCAAAAACTGTTAGATAATTTTCTGTGAGAAAACAAGTTGCGCAAATCAGCGTTTTATTTATTGCGCTTCGCGCCACTCGTTTATACTTTGCGCGGAGCAAATTTGTGATATATACGCCCTATCGGACAAGTCTCTTACGCCGTTAGGCGTTACATATCAATAGAAAGAAAATGAATATCAACATAATCGAATCTCCGTA
>JAISNS010000130.1 GCA_031276105.1 Dysgonamonadaceae bacterium | reverse complement strand
ATTGTCGGCATATTTTTTTCACTTTGGAAAAATTGTCTTACTTTTGTTTTCGTTTTTAATTTTCATTAAATATTTAAATAACAACAAATTTATCACACACTCTATGGCAATTTCTTTTGGAAACACCTGGTGGGGGCAGCAGTGGTTAGGCGCATTGAACCGGATTGATTTTTCCAATCGTCTTCCCCGCGGAAAATCGTATGCAAACAAGGGTGCGGTTATTTCTATCAAAATCAAGGAAAACCGGATTGAAGCCAAAGTACAAGGCTCGCGAAAAACGCCTTATAAGGTTAGTATCATCGTTCCGCCCTATTACGAAGAACATACTTCCGTGTTTATTCAAGCGATAAAGAGTAATCCTTTGGTTTTGGCTAAATTGCTCAATCGCGAACTGCCGCAGGAATTGATGGATATTGCCGAAAAAAACGGGATTAAAATTTTTCCGTCGAGTTGGCAGGACATTAAACTGAATTGCTCCTGTCCCGACTGGGCTGTTCCCTGTAAACACTTGGCGGCTGTTATTTATATCATTGCCAATGAAATAGACAAAAATCCGTTCCTCGTTTTCAAACTGCATAATTTCGATATTCTTGCACACTTGAAAGATGTTGAAAGTCAGGTGCAAACAGAAGAAAAACAACCGGCGCTCAACCTTTCGCATATAGCAATCGAAGATAAAAACCTGCCGGAATTTACCCGTAATGAAGAGGCTTTTGATTTGCTCGATTTTTCTATTATCCCGGAACTCAGCAAGCAGATTATATCGTTATATCCTTCAAAAACCTTGTTTTTTAACGGCGATTTCCAAGCGCTTTTGGCTTATTATTACCGGAATAAAATTAAGAACTTTGAAAAAACGCCTTTGGACGTCGATGCTTCCGCTTTTTCGCCGGTGAGAAACAGCCGGATTTTTGTTTCGTTTTCGCCGCAAGGCCTTCCTGAAATTCAATATCAGTATGCTCATGAAGATGTCCAAACGATTGAACTTGCAACGCTTTGCGCTTTATTGAACGAAACTTCCGTTAAGCATATCGATAATTATTCCGTCCATTTTTCGGCGTTATATTCTGTTTTTCACTATTGTAAACGCTTGATACGGCAAGGCGCTGTGTTGCCTCAATTAGTGGAAACCGGCGAGAACGGATACCGAATCCGCTGGACGCCCGCGCTGATTAATAAAAATGTGAAAAACGTTTTCGACCTCTTACTCGAAATTACGCCGTCCGACTTTTGCCGGGTCATCCTGAAAAGCAAACGGGGAAAAATCTCGGCGAAATACCTTCCGGCAGAAGAAAACCTGAAAGCCTTATGTTCGCTGTTTCTGGATTTTTATTTCAAGTCGGAAGAACCGCCCCGCTCCCACATGGGCAGCGAAAGTGCGGTTTCGCACAATACCAAAGTGGCCGAACTGTTTTTCTGTCCCGAACAACAGTGTTTCAATGAGTTTACCGAAAAAGAAATACCTAATTCCATTCAACTCTGGCTTAACCGGTTTAATATTGCCCGAAAAGATTTTGCCCCGGTATTGGCGATAGATGAATTTCCCTCGCATTTCGAATGTAAAGTGCTGGTAGAAAACAATGAACATCCGTTAGAGCCGGCTGTCGGATTATATGAATTTTTATCCGATACAAGTTTGCTGGCCAAGCATCTGGAACTGGTTAAGGATTTGGCAATGCTGGCGGAATATTTGCCCGAACTGAACGAAATAATACAGACGTCGGGGCAGGCGGTGATTCATTTTGATAATCTTACGGTTGTAGAAATACTGGAAAAAACCTTGCCGGCATTAGAACTTTTCGGCATCCGGATACTTTTGCCCAAATCGTTGCAGCAAATCCTGAAACCGCAATTGTCGATGAAAATCGGACGGAAAAAACAGAAAACGTATTTGACTTTGGACGAATTGCTTATCTTTGACTGGCGCGTTGCTTTCGGCGACAATTTGATTACCGAAGAAGAATTTAGGGCTTTGTCGAAAAATGCGGGACGGCTTATCCGGATAAAAGACAGTTATGCTTTAATGACGGAAGACGAGATTAAACGGGTGATCAAATCGCTTTCCACTACCCGCAACATCAGTTCGTTGAAACTGCTGCAATCGGTTTTAAGCGAAGAATTTGAAGGCGCCAAAGTAGAAATCGACGAAGAATTGCGGAAAGAAATCCGGCAATTATTGCACGAAAATGAAACGGCGCTTCCACAAGGCCTGCAAGCGTCGCTCCGCCCCTACCAGCGCCGGGGTTTTAACTGGATGTACAAAAACGCCCGCTTAGGCTTCGGTTCGTTGCTCGCCGACGATATGGGATTGGGTAAAACCTTGCAGGTAATTACCTTATTGCTTAAATTCAAGGAAGAAGGACGACTGGAAAAATACCCGGCTTTGGTGATTGTGCCGACTACTTTACTGACGAACTGGAATAAAGAAATCCGAAAATTCGCTCCCGGATTGACGAACATTATTTATCACGGTTCGGGACGTAAATCCGGCCTGCAATTTGTTTCCGGAATCGATGTTGTACTTACTTCCTACGGCATTATCCGCACCGAAACCGATACGTTCAAGAAGGCGGAATGGGCTACGATCATCCTGGATGAGGCTCAGAACATTAAAAATAACGAAACCGCTCAAACAAAATCCGTTAAACAGCTGAAAAGCAAAGTGAAAATAGCCATGAGCGGTACGCCTGTCGAAAACCGCCTGTCGGAATACTGGAGTATTTTCGATTTTTCCAACACCGGTTACCTTGGAAATTCGGCTTTCTTTAACGAACACTTTTCCAAACCGATAGAACAGAACCGGGACAGGAAAAAACTGGAGACTTTCCGTAAAATAACGCAACCCTTTATTTTGCGTCGAGAAAAAAGCGATAAATCCATTATCAACGATTTGCCGGATAAAATTGAAAATAATCAGTATTGTACGCTTTCGCCCGAACAGGTTTCCCTGTATAACGCAACCGTCGAGAAAAATTTATGTAACGTGGAAAACAGCGACGGCATGGAACGTCAAGGATTGATATTAAACCTGTTAAATTCATTGAAACAGATATGCAATCATCCTTCGCAGTTTTTGAAAAAAAACGATTATTCTTCCGCTCTTTCCGGTAAAGCTGCGATGCTTTTCCAGTTGCTGGACAATATTTACGACGCCGGCGAAAAAACCTTGATTTTTTCGCAATACGCAGAAATGGGTTCAATACTGCTTGAAATGATTTATGAACGTTACGGTAAAAAATCCCTGTTTCTTCACGGCGGCTGTTCGCGCAAACAACGCGACGAAATGGTCGACGATTTCCAGAACCGTCCGGATGTCGATACGCTTATCCTCAGCCTGAAAGCCGGCGGCACGGGATTGAATTTAACGGCCGCAGCCAATGTCGTCCATTACGACCTTTGGTGGAATCCGGCGGTAGAGTCGCAGGCAACCGACCGCGCGTTCCGTATCGGCCAACAAAAAAATGTGATGGTACACCGGTTTATTACTAAAAATACACTCGAAGAAAAAATTGATGCGATGATTCAGGACAAAAAAGAATTAGCCAACCTGACGGTTTCTAAAGGCGAATCGTGGATAGGCGCCTTGAGCGATAAAGATTTGAGAGAGTTGGTGATGTTAGGAAACGGATAAGTTACGATAAATACGCAGGATGGCTGAAAAAGAAAGATCTTTACGCAATAAGACATTGCAAATAGCGGAAGTAGAAAAAGAAAATCTGTTGAAAAAATTATTACTGTTGAAAACGCCGGCGGAAACACAAACAATCCTGAACCGGACAATTCATGGCGATTTGTTCGAAACGCTTGATTACCTGCCGAAAGCTTTTGCCGACTTGATCATCATCGACCCGCCGTATAATCTCGACAAAGATTTTGCCGGATTTAAATTCAAAAAGAAATCCGACCGGGATTATCTGGATTACCTGGATTCATGGTTTCCGAAAGTCGTTACCTGCCTCAAGCCCAACGCTTCGCTTTATCTTTGCGGCGACTGGAAATGTACGGCGGCGCTTTATACTGTGATGAAACGCTACCTCACGATCATCAACCGCATTACTTGGCAGAGAGAAAAAGGAAAAGGTTCATTGAAGAACTGGAAAAACGGGATGGAAGATATCTGGTTCGGCGTGAAAAACCCTGCAAATTATTATTTTGACGTGGAGGCCGTCAAAATTCGCCGGAAGGTGATTGCTCCTTATAAAAAGGACGGAAAACCCAAAGATTGGGAAGAAACCGCCGAAGGGAATTTCCGGATGACGCATCCTTCCAATTTCTGGGACGATATTACGGTACCTTACTGGTCGATGCCCGAAAATACCGAACATCCTGCGCAGAAACCGGAAAAGCTGATTGCCAAACTGATCCTTTCCGGTTGTCCTCCCGGAGGAACCGTTTTTGATCCTTTTTTAGGATCGGGCACAACTTCGGTCGTCGCCAAAAAACTGGGGCGCAACTATTGTGGAATAGAAATTAATCCGGATTATGCTTGCTGGGCGGAGAAACGCTTGGAACAGGCCGAAACGAATAAAACTATCCAGGGATTTTACGACGGGGTCTTCTGGGAAAGAAACAGTAATCCGGAAAGGCGGGCGCAGGCTGCCGGGCGCACGGCAAGAAAATAGAAGACATATATGGGGTTTCGTCAAGCGTTCTCAGCATCCCACTACCGTTACTTCGCTTTCTTTCATCCACCGCAAACGTTTGCTCCAAGGCAGAGGTTCGGGACGGCGGTCAAAAATCACTAAATAAGCATTCACCGTGCGGTTGTCTTTCGGGCGGAAGAAGGGCGAGAATGTTTCCCTGTAACGCAAGGTTTGGCGGATACCTTCCTTTTTTACCGCATCGAAGGTTCGGCCTTTTTTCAACACTTTGACTTCGATGATGTTCCATGCGCCGTTGTATTCGACGGCCAAGTCCATCCGTCCCCGTCCGGCGGCGTATTCCCGTTCGATGCGTCCGTTTCCGTTGATTACCCGTTGCAGGAAAGCCATCAGTAACAGGTGAGGAAAGGCTTCGGTATAATTCATCATCTCGTCCCAAGCTGCGGAATTGGTTCGCCAAAACGACTGAAATTCACGGAGTAAACCGTCCATATCCAGCGTTCCGTCGGGTTTTTGCCATTGCCATTCGGGAGCGGGGATTGCCAGTTGCGGACTGTAAGTCAGTTGGCGGGCAATCACTTCCCGGTAAATAGGATTGGCGATGGAGGGCGTTCCG
>JAISNS010000055.1 GCA_031276105.1 Dysgonamonadaceae bacterium | reverse complement strand
AAAACAAATTCAAATAAAAAATGAAAAAGATAAACGTATTATTGCTGTTTTCATTCTTCTTATTCTTTTTCCCGTTTTCTTCATTTCCTGTTCGGATAGAGCCTGCTTTTTGGTGGACGGGAATGAAAAACTCCGAATTACAACTGTTGGTTCACGGGAAAAACATCGGAAATGCCGAAGTAAAATTGAATTATGCCGGCGTTCAATTAAACCGGATTGTCAAAGTAGAAAATCCGAATTACCTGTTTCTCTATTTGAAAATAGGAAAAGAAGCACAACCGGGTCAACTGAATCTTACTTTTATTGACGGCAAAAAACAGTTCATCCAACCATTTGAATTGAAAGCGCGCGCCTCTTCCAAAGGCGCTCAAGGCTTCAATCCTTCGGATGTGCTTTACCTGATTATGCCCGACCGTTTTGCCAACGGCGATACGTCCAACGACAATTGGGAGGACGTTGCCGTGAATCGGGATGAGCCTTTCGCCCGTCATGGCGGCGATTTGGCGGGAATCAATCAGCATTTGGATTATATCGGCGATTTGGGAGTTACAACAATCTGGCTGAATCCCGTATTGGAAAACAAAATGCCGCAAGGTTCGTATCACGGCTATGCGATTACCGATTTTTACCAAGTCGATCAACGTTTGGGCAGTAATGACGATTATTTCCGCTTGATTGAAAACATCCATAACAAAGGAATGAAAGTGGTGATGGACATGATTTACAACCATTGCGGAAGCCGGCATTGGTGGATGGAAGATTTGCCGACTGCCGACTGGCTGAATCATCCGAACGGATTTGTTCCGACAACCCACAATTTATATACGGTCATGGACGTTCACGCCCCGCAATCGGAAATAGACGGAATGGTCAACGGCTGGTTTGTTCCGGAAATGCCCGACCTGAATCAGCGGAATCCGCTTTTGGCTACATATCTGATTCAAAACAGTATATGGTGGATCGAACAGGCTCGAATCGACGGGATTCGTCACGATACGCATCCGTATGCCGATTTCGATTTCCTCGCTCAATGGTGCAAAACTGTGAAAAACGAATATCCCGAGTTCAATATTGTCGGCGAATCGTGGTACCTTCATTCTGCGCCCTTGGCGTGGTGGCAACAAAACTCCAAACTGAACGAGCATCCGTCGAACCTTCAAACGGTTATGGATTTCAATTGGATGAACGCCTGCGATCAGGCTTTCAACATTCATTCTACGGAAAACAATCCGTTGAAAAGGATATACGAAGTTTTGGCACAAGATTTTATCTATCCGGATTTAAACAACATCCTCATTTTTCTGGACAATCACGATACCAGCCGTTTTGCTAAAGAAGGAGAAAGCGGACTCAACCGCTTCAAACAGGCGATCGCGTTGCTGCTGACTACCCGCGGGATTCCTCAACTTTATTACGGAACGGAAATCTTACTGTCGGGCGAAAAAAGCGACGGCGACGGTAATCTTCGCAAAGATTTTCCCGGAGGATGGAAAGAAGACGCGGACAATGCTTTCACGAAAGAAGGCCGGACGGATCGGCAAAATGAAGCGTGGAATTATTTGCAAACCCTTTTGCAATGGCGAAAAACCAACAAAGCCGTTGCGGAAGGCAAACTGCTTCATTATGCGCCCGGTTACGATTCCGAATGTTATGTTTATGCACGAATAGCCGGCGATTCGAAAGTCGTAGTCATCGTAAACGGATCGGAAAAGGAACAAATCTTGCACCCGCAGCAATACGCTGAAATAATCGGTACATCTTCCGAAGGAAAAGACGTTGTTTCAGGAAAAACGGTTTCTTTGAAAAAAGAGATAACGGTTTCAGGAAAAGGCGTTTACGTATTGGAATTAAAGAATTGACGGAAATAATCCCTGCTGTCATATACGCTAAATTGCGACCGTCCGGGTTCCGGACGATCGCAATTCGGAATGCGTTTATTCTGCCGATACGCACCGCACCGAGGCCCCATGTGACCGGTGGGTCGTGGGCGAGTATTCATGGCCATGTCCTCTAAAGTTTATGGCTCGGCCGAAGTTACCATTCGCGGTACTACCCCAAAAGGAGCCGTAGTCGCCACGTTGGAACAAGGTACCAGCGGCGTTGTTCCGAACACCTGCAGCAGGAAGGTAAAGGTAATCGCCAAGTTTCACAGTGTGATTATAACAGCAAGCCGGAGGATTATTATTATCTTCGCCCCAACCGCTTGGATTTGCCGTATCACTACCGACATTACCGATATACCACTTAAGCGTATTGCTGCCGGCTACAGCGCTCCACTCATCATTCGTCGGCAATTGCCAACCGGCAGGACAGGGATTGTTAGCTGCAATCCAATCCTGAGAATCGTTCTGAAAAGGATAATCGGGATGACTATTCACTGTCCAGTCAGGAACAGTTGAATTGCCCTCATAAGTCCCGTCATTCACCAGAGAAACATTCTTTGCCCCAAAGCGATACCAGTCGCCATGATACCCTCGGAAATTAGTAATGTCAATACCGGCAAGATCAGCGTCGGAAGTGATATCATGAATAGCTCCCAGATTATGGCACTGGAAAGTTATCCAACCGGAAGAACGAATATTCGCAGGTACTTGAGCAGGACATCCGCAAAGACCATCCATAAGTATTATGTTTTTATAAGCCACCTTAATAATGTTGTTATTATTCTTAAAACCGACCAGCAATTGCACGGGAACAGGAGCGGCGGCGGCAATTACTCTGTCTTTTACATCAGATACAAAGGTAATTGTAAAAGTGACGGAACCGGAACCGGTACCGGAAGTTTTCGCAGGCTGGGAAACGCTCTCAATAATACCGCCGGAATTTAATACCGTCAATTCGGAATAATCGTTCGCATAAGTAAACGTGTAAGTTTTCGTAAAAGCGCCGCCGTCAAAAGCGTCCGTCCGGGAATCATAGACCGACTGAGACTGTCCGGCGGGCTTCGGCCCTTTCACATCATAACAGAAATCTCCGGTAATATTGTATTGCCCGTCAATCAATACGGCAGGAGGATCGCTTTCGGTTACATAAATAGTCGCTTCCTCTTCGACAGGAAGATCGGAATAATCGTTGGTTGCCACAACCTTTACATTGTAAGTTCCGGCAGGGGAGAAGGAGAGCGAAGCGATAGCGCCGCTTGCAAAAGGAGATGTTTCATAAGGGCTACTTCCTCCGCTATTCCTGTACCACTCATACCTTTCACAGTCCGAGCAAAAGGCGCTCGCGTTACTCGAAACCGAAAAAGTAACATCATCACTTACCTTGGCAAAAGGAGTTCCGGTCAGCGTCAGCGTTAAATCTTCGGCGCTCAGGCAATTTTCGCCGACCGGCGTCCAGTTCTTTCCATTCCAGACGTAAATACCGGCCGGGATATTGTTTCCGCCGGTATGGTAAACTATTGCGCCTGTAAAGTCTACATTCGTATCATTGTTTGACCCGTTTATCCCGGGAAACCAGTCCGAAGTGTAAGGGATTGTCTTCAAATTGACGAGTGTTACATTCGAGAGTACAAGACCTCCGGTAACTCCGCTGTTCAAATCCACGAGCGCGCCGGAAGCCGGGGCAGTCAATGCGCCGATAGTGACTTGTGCGCGCAGGTTGGCGCTCAAAACAAGCGCAAATGATAATAATACTAAAATTTTTCTTTTCATTGTAATTGTTGTTTATAATTTATAATTGTTAATTTTCTTTGTTGGTGCGACGGTCTAACAGCTACCTGTTAGACCGTCTAACACGACCGTGTTAGGCTGCCTAACACGTGGCTGTTAGACGCCCTAACAGGAACGGGCTTATTCCACCGTCAACACTTTGTCGAACACGGCTGTCCGGGGAGTATTGAGCAGGCGTTCTCCCATAGAAAACTGCGTCGTGATTTCCAGTTTATACGTATCCGTAATCAAATCGGGAATAACGATCATCACTTCCGATGGATTGTTGACCACAATATCGTCCGCTTCCACCGGGAAAACGGCATCCGGATCATCCTGACTGCGGAAGAGGATGCCCACGCCCGGTTCATCACCCACTACCCGAATCTTGTGTCCGGTGATTTTCAGGTTGCGCCCCGGAGTAAGCAAGTCGTTGACCGAACCGCTCTTCACATCGACGACCTGTGCAATGGAAATGCCCGAATCGGCCAGCCCAAGAATATCCACCGTTACCGTCGAAAGTTCTTTGCGCAATTCCGTGCCCTGATGAAACTCGAACAGGACATGATGTTTTTGCGGATTGAACTTTTCCAGCAGGCTGTTAAACACTCCTTTGATGTGAACCGAAGCGGTAAACCAGCCGGTGTTGATCGAAAAGCCGTCGCACAACTGATACGACATTTCCTTCATCCACAACTTAACCGCATGGGTCATTGCCTGTGCCGAAATGTCGGCTCCGCCACGCGAAGCGGCAGTTTCAGCAACGTCTTCGATACTTAACGATTTTTCCGAACTCACTCTTGCGACGTAATCGTTTACGTCGTCTTTGGTCAAGGGGTTATCGAACAGATACGCCTTGATTCTGTGTAAAATTGTTGACATGATAAATAAAAAATTTAGTTGATTTATAAAAAAAGAGGCAAAAGGTAAAAGGTCGGGTACAAGGTAAAAGGCAAAAGGTACAGGAACGGCAAAGCCGTGTATCCTGTACCTTGCACCTTGTATCCTGTACCTCCCTTGTACCCTTCCTCCTGTACCTTTTACCTTTAGCCTTGAACCTGCTGTGTGTGTGTGTGTGTGTGTGTGTGTGTGTGTGTGTGTAGCATTATTCCGTCAACTTCCAAGCGTTGGAAGTTAATATTACATAATAAATTGTTATTTACGGAAGTTGCCATATTCTTTGTTGTTGTTTTACAAAAACCGCTGCAAATGTAATTCAATAAATCAAATTATGCAAATATTCGGATAAATCTTTTTAAGGCGAAGCCAACAACCTTCTCCGGCGCTTCAAAAAAGAATTAGCCATTTTTACTTGTTTGTGTGTAATTGAGAATTTAATGCTAACTTTGCAACTGTTAGTTTTAATAATAAATCAGATGTTGACGCAAACCGACAGTAAACAGTTAGAATTGAAAGGGATTTCCAGAGAACAGGTCGAAGA
>JAISNS010000033.1 GCA_031276105.1 Dysgonamonadaceae bacterium | reverse complement strand
TCCGGATGTTTCCGTTTTGAAGTATCCGGAAAAACATCAGGAATTGCGTGAAAAAAACAGGGCGAAAATAGAGAAGGAATGGAATATTTTTATTGAACAACTGAAAAGCGAGGAACGGTATGTAAAATAATTACCGAACAAAGTAGGGTAACAGGGAATTGACGCGGTATATATATAACAATAAACAATATTTAATTATAAATTTTAAAAACTAAAGAAAATGAAAAAGATTCTGTTATTTGTTTTTACAGCCCTATTGGGTCTAAACGGTTTGGCTCAAACCGGAACAACCGGTTCGCTTACATGGTCGTTGAATGACGACAAAACAACATTGAATATCAGCGGTACCGGCGATATGCCGGATTATTCTTCGGCGATATCTCAAAACTCGCCGCCCTGGTGGTTTTCCGGTTATGGATCGGTTACCCATGTCGTGATAGAAGAAGGCGTAACCGGTATTGGAAATGACGCTTTTATTAATTTCGAGAAATTAATTTCCGTCACGATTCCGCAATCGGTGAGCCGTATCGGAAATTATGCTTTTATGTATTGCCGGAGTCTTCCGACTGTTGCAATTCCTGAAAAAGTGACAAGTATCGGAAATTTTGCTTTTTTCAACAGCGGATTGACGTCCATTACCCTTTCCGGTAATGTTGAAAATATAGGGAATCGTGCATTCGCCGGATGCGCCAATCTTATTTCCGTTTTTATTTCAAGGAATGCAGGCTATATTGGGAACAGCATTTTTTCCGGATGCAACAACCTTGCCGCTATCCATGTGGAGGCCGGCAATCCTTTGTATGCTTCCGAAAACGGTGTACTTTACAACAACGACAAAACGGTTTTGTTGAAATATCCGTCTCAAAAAGAAGACACGGAATTTGAGATTCCCAGCACTGTAATTGCAATCGAAAAGGCTGCTTTTGCCGGAGCCAAAAATTTGACCTCTGTCACTGTTCCAAATGGTGTGACGGCGATCGGCGCATCCGCTTTTGCCGGCAGCGCTATCACTTCGATACTGATTCCTGAAACCGTAACAGCGATTGAAGGTTTTACTTTTGCCGATTGTCGTAATCTGGCTGCTGTTACTATTCCCGAAAATGTTACAAAGATTGGAGAAGCCGCTTTTGCTAACAGCGGGATTACTTCCGTCGTTATTCCCACTGCGATAACCTGCATAGAAAAAGGAACTTTTGATTCCTGTTATCTTCTCTCTTCTGTTTTTATTCCGGGAAATGTAGAACGTATTGAAGATTATGCTTTTAATATGACTCCTCTCGCTTCCGTCACTTTTTCAGAAGGTCTGAAAAGCATTGGAATAAAGGCATTTGATTTTTGTCAATTTACTTCTCTAACTATTCCGGAAACGGTAACAAGTATCGGATATGGCGCTTTTGCTCATTGCGATCTTCTTACTTCCGTCATCCTTCCGGAGGGTATCATTCAAATAGACGAACTCGCTTTTGCCGATTGTTGGTCTCTCCAAAATGTGGAAGTCGGCTGGAATACTCCGCAGGAAGTGACGGAGAATCTTTTTGATAATGTATCGTTAAACTTGGCCACCTTGTATGTTCCTGACGGCGCCAAGCCACAATACGATGAAGCTGATGTGTGGGAAAATTTCGGAACGATTATCGAAAAAGCGCCGGCTACGCCTACGGCAATGGCCGGAATAAATAAGGATGCTGTTTCGGTAAAACCTGTTTCAAACGGTATTTCTATCGAAACAAAAGAAGCACTTCCCGTTTCGATTTACAATGCGACCGGACAGCGAATGTATCAATCCGCTCTTGCCGGAAATACGGAAATCCGTTTGAATAAAGGCGTTTATATTGTAAGAATAGGAACGACAAGCGTTAAGACGCTTGTTAAATAAAATCAAGACATTTTTTCAAAGGTTTGCCATAATTTGTCGTCCGGAACCGGCGCCATTAATTCCAGCATTACCTGCGATACCGGATGGATGAAGCTGATTTTTCGTGCATGTAAACAGATTCCTCCATCCGGATTCGATCGGTCGAAACCGTATTTCAGATCGCCTTTGACGGGACAGCCGATATGTGCCAGTTGACAGCGGATTTGGTGGTGCCGTCCGGTTTTCAAGTCAATTTCCAAGAGAGAATAACGGTCGGAACGGGCAATCATGCGATAAGCGAGGAGAGCTTTTTTCGAGCCGGGTTTTTCGGAATCGTAAGCGTACGATTTATTTTGTTTCTCGTTGCGAAGCAAATAATGCGTCAAATTGTCTTCATGTTTTTCGGGCGGATTTTTAACGATTGCCCAATATGTTTTCCTGATTTTCCCGTCGCGGAACATTTCGTTCAGACGCGACAGCGCTTTACCGGTTTTTGCAAAAAGGACCAGTCCCGAAACGGGACGGTCCAAACGGTGCGTTACGCCGATAAATACATTACCCGGTTTGTTGTATTTCTCTTTCAACCATTGTTTTACGGTTTCCGAAAGCGGAATGTCGCCGGTTTCGTCGCCTTGAACAATTTCCGAACAAGCCTTGTTCACCGCAATAATATGATTATCTTCGTAAATAACCTGCATAATGACATCAGGTGTTCATTCCGCCGTCAACTTGGATTACCTGTCCCGTGATATAGGACGAAAGATCGGACGCGAGGAAAAGGGCGACGTCGGCGACGTCGTCCGGCGTACCAGCCCGGCGCAGAGGGATTTGTTTCGCCCATTCGGCTTTGACTTCTTCAGACAATTGGTGGGTCATTTCCGTGGCGATGAATCCGGGGGCAATTGCGTTAGCGCGAATGCCGCGCGAGCCTAATTCGCGGGCAACCGATTTGGCCAAGCCTATCATTCCCGCTTTAGAGGCCGAATAGTTGGCTTGGCCTGCATTGCCGTGAACGCCGACTACCGAACTCATGTTAATAATGCTTCCCGTTTTTTGTTTCATCATCACCGGCGTTAAAGCGTGGATGAAATTGAATGCCGATTTGAGGTTGATGTTGATCACCAAATCCCATTGTTGTTCCGACATGCGCATCATCAAACCGTCGCGAGTGATGCCGGCGTTATTGACCAGAATATCTACTCGCCCGAAATCGTTGACAATTTCATTGACAACCGTATGCGTTTCTTCAAAATGGGCTGCATTTGAGGCATATCCTTTTACTTTCACTCCGAATGTTGCAATTTCCGCTTCGGTTGCCCGGGCATTTTCGTCTATTGCCAAATCGGTAAAAGCAATTGCACAGCCTTCTTTCGCAAAGCGAACGGCAACCGATTTCCCAATACCCCGTGCAGCGCCTGTTATCACTGCTACTTTTCCTTCTAATAATTTCATGTTGATAAAATGTTTTTATTTTTCTTAATACCATTGAATAATAAGTTCACAACATCGTTGCTTCTTTGCCGGTCGTTAGAGACAAATCTTTTCATAATTCCTCTTATGTAAGGAACTTCCAATCCTTTGAATGCGTGATGAAGCACGACGGCGATTGATTCCGGATTTTCGATTTCGAATAAGCCGGTAGCGATTCCTTCATTGAGAATAGATCGGATGCAGGCGATTTCTTTCAGGTCGAAGTTTTTCCGTACATTTTCCACGCGCCAGATGTCGCGGAAAAATTTGGCTCGCAACGTTCCATTACGCAAAACGGCGTCTTTGATCGATTCCAAGCGGATGTAAATAAATTCTTCCAATTTTTCGTCGGCCGGAATATTTTTATTGACCACTGTTTCCAGCGATTTGTTGAGTATTTTCAGTTCGGACTGTACGACGGCACGATAAATTTCTTCTTTACTTTTAAAGTACATGTACAGGGTACGACGGCCTTTTTGGGAGGCCACCGCAATATCGTTCATCGTCGTATCTTCCACTCCGATCTTTGCGAACAGTTGACGAGCGACGTCCACGAGTTTATCCTTTGTTTTTGCTATACTTCCCGACATAACCTGCACATAAATTAAATGAATGCACAAAATTAAGATAAAAACTAATTCCGGCAAAGGAAAATAAAAAAAGAATTTAATCCGCAGATTCAAGTATGGAAAACATCAACACCGTACTCATCAACGAAAATTTTCCGCAACGCGAACGACTGATAAAACCGAATCAAATTGCTATTCAACAAATGAGCGTGTTGCAGGAAGTGAAAAACCGGAAAATATTACGATGAGAATGTCAAAAAAAATGACTGCTACTCCCAAAAAAGTGTATCTTTGCGGCAGTAATTTTAATGTTCGATAAAAATGGCGCGAGCAACAACAAAAACAGATTTAACGACTGCCGCAAACGGGCAGTTTGAAAAGTTATGTAAGTAAAATCAGATAGCAGTGGCAAAAAAGAAAAAAAAGAAAATCCAATCGGCGCATCTGCGAAAAACGCCAACCACCAAACATTCTACGACTTATCTAAAGTCATGCTACGCCGTAGCTCGGCGCATATTACAGGCAGTAGGAGAAGACGAATCGGTGTTTGATCAGTTCACTAAACGTCAGAAACAGAATATGTTTCGTGTTACCATGTCGCTTCCGCGTATCGAGGCCTTGCCGGGACACCGGGTGCCGAAACAATATCTCCGCTACATACAAGAAGAACTGATGATATTTATGAAACGCTTGTATTTCAACGAAGAATACAAGGTAACATGGATGGATATTATCAGCATCGGACAGCCGATGTTTGCGGTTTTTTCCATAGAGGAATTTATGGATGCTTTGCCACCGTCACTGCGAAAAATAGTTGACCGGCTGCAAAATTATTTCAGAGAAGAACTCTTCGGCAAGATACTGGACTGGATAGAGGGGCAAATCAAAATGACATTGTTGCTCCTTTCGCAACCTAATTTTCGCATCTATGGACAAAAATTGGGCGGACAGCATTCCATGGCAACCAAAACAGGTCTCCAATTGGTGATACATATCACAACGTATGAATGTCAATCCATACGCTTCAAGTATCACAATCTCGAACGAACGGCTTATCGGGTCGCCATGGGCGAGCACATGTATGAACCCTACATGGGTGCGAAAATTGCAGTGAGCAAAATATTTCCAAGTGCAAAAAGCAAGCAAGGATTGGATATCTATATACAGTCGCACGCCATTCACCGTTTCAAAGAGCGTATCAACACGGTGTATCCCACCATGCGGAACGAGTTTTTTGTCATTTCACTCATGATGGTGCAACGAGTCGTGCAAGCGCCTAATGGACGGCAACTGATTGCTTGTGTCATGCCTGCCGACGACGACGTAAAGATAATAGGATATTTCGCTTTTACAGTTGACGGCAACAATCTTATTGTGCTCACACTCCTGCCGTTGCTTAGCCAAAGCGTTCCCGAAGGACACATTCTCCATAAGCGCTTGCGCCTCTCTAACGCAGATATGGAGTATTTGGGAATGGATAAATTGAGCTTCTTTTACGAAGTCGATATCGAACAGATTCCATTACTAAAACAAGTCTTGTACGACGAATTGCATCTCGATTATATCCATACCGTATATAACAGTTTTCGATCGAAACAAGAACCTTTCAGCGAAAAGAAAACGCTTTTCGTAAAAAATTTCTTCCAAAAATATGAAGAACAAATGGCTGACTGGAGTAACGAACCGGAGGATATCGACGATGCGAGTGTGAACGCCTTGGATGATGAACGATAAACAATACGTAGAAAAAGCCTGCACGGACGAAGCGAACGAAAGAATGTCAAAATGTTTGAAAGGAAATTCTTTATGGATAAAATTAAATATATAGCATTATTGCGGGGAATTAATGCAGGTCGTAAAACAAATATTTTATTTGCAGTTCGGAAACTTTCATTTACCTTTGCGCCTGATTTTTGAACATAAAATGATAATAATAACAAAAAAATGTAACTCATTATCCCGTACGGGAAGCCTTACAAATGGAAAAACAACTTATTTTCCATTTTCACATAACGCATAACACAAAACATTACACATAACACTATGGTATTAGATTTTATTTTCACGATATTTCTTGTTTTTCTGAACGGTTTTTTTGTTGCCGCCGAGTTTGCGATAGTCAAAGTCCGGTCTTCGCAAATCGAAGTAAAGAAAAATGCGAGTGCGGCAGTTATTGCGACCGCCAAAAGCGTCATTAGCAATCTGGATGCTTATCTGGCTGCCACACAGTTGGGCGTAACGCTGGCATCGTTAGGGCTGGGTTGGGTAGGCGAGGAGGTCTTTACGCAGATCATCC
>JAISNS010000025.1 GCA_031276105.1 Dysgonamonadaceae bacterium | reverse complement strand
GGAATGACCGGTTTATATAGCTTGGTTATTTTAGCTGCCTTACAATATGTTAACTGTCGGATTATCGCTTTCACGCCACCCGATTTTATCAATTATGTCCTTATTGCCTGCATTGTATTTTTGTTTTTCAATTTCCGCCGGCGGGCGAAATGTTTTGCGGGCGACGTCGGCAGTTTGGGAATTGCATTTTGGATTGTCACCCTTTTACTTCAACTGATGTTGAAAAGCCATTCCATCGTTTGGATACTCTTTTTATCCGTTTACGGAGTAGATACGGTATGTACTATTTTACATCGTTTGTATTTGAAACAGAATATTTTTGAAGCCCATCGCCTGCATTTTTACCAAATCTTATCTAACGAAAAAGGCGTTTCCCACCTGAAAGTATCTTCCCTTTATGCAATTGTTCAATTATTGATTTGCGGTATCATCATTTATTCTTACAACTATTTCGAATCTTGGAATTGGTTAATTGCCGGTTTCATTATCCTGATTTTATCCTTTGCCTATCTGTTGAAATTCAAGCATATATTTCCCTATTCAAACAACAGTTCGCCGAAAAATGCCGGCAAATGAAAATTAGGTTCCGGATTTTCGATGTTGTTCCACGACAGGAAATGTGGCGTAAGCAGTTCGTCGCCACACTTATAAAAATTCCCGTACGCTGTTGTCCCGGAGAGGTTGCGGATGGAATTTTTGAAAAAAACCGACGCCGGAACAATAAGCGATAAATCCCATGAATGTGTTCCCTTACGGAGAGCAAACGGTTCACGTCCAAGGCTTGACGCCCTTTCGATTGTTTGAGTAATCGCGCGGGAAGCCAGTTCGCTCTCGTTGCGGTTTTTTCTTGCCCCTAACAAAACCGTTCCGATACAATTAGATTCGAGATTGTAATAAAAATCATCTTTCGGGAAACGCACAAAAAATTCCACACACGAATCGGTCCATACCGCTTCATTATCTTCCCCGTAAAGCGCCCGAATGCTCTCTTCTTCTACCCGGTAGTGCAAAAAAATACGTTTTCCGTCGTGTGCGATTCTAAACCGGGCCTCCGGACGGTAAGGATATTTGTCCCAATTAATTTCGGAAATGTTTTGGTACGCGACAGATTCCCTGTCCATTACGCCGGACAATTGGCCGGCGGAACAACCCGAAAAGTCTATTTTTCTAACTGTTAACGATTTCATCCTCTTGTTTTTTCATTTCATCAAATGCTGTTTCCAACGCCGATAATTCGACTTTGATAGTATTCAGGCGATTCACAATTTCGACTATTTTGACCACATTTTCTTTCTTTTCTTTCAACTTCTGCTTGGCGCCGGCCAATGTTAATCCTCTTTCTTTCACCAGATGATACACTGCGCGGATAGCTTCGATATCTTCCTGTTTGTATTGCCGGGTACCCTTAATCGTTTTGGCGGGTTTGATAAACGAAAATTCCTTTTCCCAATAGCGCAGCAAGGACGGATTGACGTTAAACTTGTCGGCTACTTCCTGAATGGAATAGAATATTTTTTCCGGTTTGAGCATTGTTATTGATTTTCCGAAAGGATAAGCGCTTTTTCATAGTCTTCCGGACTCAAATCCATAAACAGGTATTTGGCCGGATTATCCGGACGGTTTTTTACAAGCACTTCGTAATGCACATGGGGGCCGCTGGTAACTCCCGTCATCCCTACGGTAGCAATTTTTTCCCCGCGCACGATTTTTTGTCCCGGTCTTGCCACAAAATCCCGGCAATGCCCGTATAAGGTCTTGTATCCGAATCCATGGTCGATGATAACACAATTTCCGTAACCGCTACTGTATTTGGTTGATTCCACGATGCCGTCGGCGGTAGCATAAATCGGCGTCCCTATTTCCGCTGTAAAGTCGATACCGCTGTGAAAACGGAGCGACCCGTGAATCGGATGCATCCGCATACCGAAGCCTGAAGACTGCCGCTTCAAATCCTTGCTTTTAAGCGGGTGGATGGAAGGGGTATGCTTGATTCGTTCTTCTTTCGTTTTTAATAATTCGAGCAATTCGTCGTAAGAATTGGATTGAACATACAATTCCCGCGTTACCATATCCAACTTGCGGGTAGTTTCGACAATCAGTTTGGAATTTGAAAGATTTAACAAATTTTCGTAGCGATCGGTTCCGCCGATACCCGGACGCCGGATGTCTTCCGGTATCGGATCGGCATTGAAAAATGTCCGGTACAGGCCGTTGTCGCGGCTTTGTAATTCGCTCAGGATTTTTTGATTCTCGTCAATTCGCTTGGATAAAATTTGGTATTGAGCCAGTATCAGCTTGTTTTCTTTTTTCAACTGCTGTTCCCGCGGCGAATCGAACATATAGGAAGCGGCGACAAATAACCCCAAGCCTACTAAAAGACTGATTAATAATTGACGGATAATAACCCAGATGCGTTGTTTCCAAGAAAGGAATACTCGCTCGTAATTAAGTGTTTGTGAATTGTAACGATAATAGATATGGCCCATCTAAAGGATTTTTTATGTTTCAAATTGGGCAAAAGTAAGTATTTTATTGTACTTTTGCAAATTGTTTTAGATAAATTAAGAAGATAAAAAGAAATGCAAAAAATGACAGCTAAAGAAATTCGTCAATCATTTAAGGATTATTTCGAGAGTAAAAATCATAAAATTGTTTCTTCCGCCCCCATGGTAATCAAAGACGATCCGACGTTGATGTTCACCAATGCCGGAATGAATCAGTTCAAAGACATTATATTAGGGAATGTTCCGGTAAAATATCCCCGGATAGCCGATTCGCAAAAATGCTTGCGCGTGAGCGGAAAACACAACGATTTGGAGGAAGTAGGACACGATACTTACCATCATACCATGTTCGAAATGCTGGGAAACTGGTCGTTCGGCGATTATTTCAAAAAAGAAGCCATCGACTATGCTTGGGAATACTTGACGGAAATTCTGCGGCTCGATAAAGACCGCCTGTACGTAACCGTCTTTGAAGGAAGCGCTTCCGAAGGGTTGGAACGCGATGATGAGGCCGCCGTTTTCTGGGCGAAATACCTTCCGGAAAAACGGATTATCAACGGAAATAAAAAAGATAATTTCTGGGAAATGGGCGATACCGGCCCGTGCGGCCCCTGCTCCGAAATACATATTGACATTCGTCCGGACGAGGAACGGGCGAAAATAGACGCTCTCACGCTGGTTAATCACGACCATCCGCAAGTGATTGAAATATGGAATCTGGTTTTCATGCAGTTCAACCGAAAAGCCGACGGTTCGCTGGAAAGCCTTCCGAATAAAGTGATTGATACCGGCATGGGATTTGAACGCCTCTGCATGGCTGTTCAAGGAAAAACGTCTAATTACGACACCGACGTTTTTCAAATCATCATTCGGGAAATCGGACGGATAACCGCGCATGAGTACGGACGGGACGTCAAAGCGGATATTGCCATGCGGGTCGTGGCCGACCACATCCGTACCATTGCCTTCTCAATTACCGATGGACAGTTACCTTCCAATGCAAAAGCCGGTTACGTAATCCGGCGAATCCTCCGCCGCGCGGTTCGTTACGGCTATACTTTTTTGGAACGGAAAAAGCCGTTTATGCACTTGTTGATTCCGGCTTTAATTGATTCGATGGGCGACGCCTATCCCGAATTAATTGCTCAAAAAACACTGATAGAAAAGGTGATAAAAGAAGAGGAAGACGCTTTCCTCCGCACACTGGAAACCGGAATAAAGTTGCTGGAAAAACAGATTCAGGAGGTGCAATCGCAAAACGGAACGGTTGTTAAAGGTGAAAACGCATTTGTTTTGTACGACACTTACGGTTTTCCCTTGGATTTAACCGAACTGATTCTGCGTGAACATGGTTTATCGGTTGATAAAGTAGCTTTTGAGATAGAGATGCGGAAACAAAAAGAACGCGCCCGCAATGCCGCTGCGGTCGAAACCGGCGATTGGGTGATTTTGGAAGAAGGAGAACCTGAATTTGTCGGTTACGACGATACAACGGCCGTTGCGCACGTGCTCCGCTACCGGTTAGTCAAACAAAAAAGCGCAACTTATTATCAGGTTGTTTTGGATAAAACGCCTTTCTATGCCGAAATGGGGGGGCAGGTCGGCGATAGCGGAACGTTAACCGGTTCGAAAGGAAAAAGCATTGCCGTTTTCGATACCCGGCGGGAAAACAATCTGGCCGTTCATCTGGTTAATGAATTACCCGCCGATTTGGACGATACCTTAGTTGCAGAAATTGATTTAAGCAAACGGCGGGCTACCGAATGTAATCATACGGCAACTCACTTGTTGCACGAAGCCCTGCGCGAAATTCTGGGCGCACACGTCGAACAAAAAGGGTCGTTTGTTTCGCCCGATATGCTTCGCTTCGACTTTTCGCATTTTCAAAAACTGACGGAACAAGAAATCAGGGAAGTGGAAAAACGGGTAACCGCACGGATTCGCGAGAATATTGTTTTGGACGAAAAACGGCATGTTCCCATTGCCGAAGCCCGGCAAATGGGTGCGATGGCTCTGTTTGGAGAAAAATACGGCGACGATGTGCGGGTTGTCCGTTTCGGTTCTTCGGTCGAACTTTGCGGAGGCACCCATGCCCAAGCAACGGGAAACATCGGCAGTTTCCGTATTACCGGCGAAAGTTCGATCGCTGCCGGCGTTCGTCGCATCGAAGCGATTACCGCCGAAGCCGCCGAACGATTCTTCTATCTTCAGCAAGACATTATCAACGATGCACGGACGTTTTTCAACCATGCGCCGGATTTGATTCAGGCCATCCGGAAGTTTTTTGAAGAAAACGCCGGTTTGAAAAAGCAGGTCGATGAATACCTCAAAGAACGCTTGGCGTTAATAAAAAAGCAGGTGATTGAACACAAACAGGAAATCGGCGGCATTAACCGGTTCGTTTTGAAAGGATTTTTCTCTGCCGAAATGGTGAAAGACATTGCTTTCCGGTTGCGAGGCGAATTTCCGGAAAAGATGTTTTTTGTTGCCGCCACGCAGTTTGAAAATAAACCTTTAATTACGGTGATGATGAGCGACGATTTGGTCAAACAAGGGTTTCATGCCGGCCA
>JAISNS010000361.1 GCA_031276105.1 Dysgonamonadaceae bacterium | reverse complement strand
CACAGGATAAACTTCAGTACAAAGAATCGTAGGAAGTCTTCCTTCCGGTGGCACAAAGATAAGTATTTTATTTTATTTTTTAACATAAAAAATTTGGAAAAGAACACAGTACCTCAATACAGAAAAAAGTCCCGATTTCTGATACCAAAAACAGGGTGCACGGCAGAAAACCTCATTCTTTCAACGCTTAATTATTCTACCTTTTTTTACAAGAATTTGAAGAGTTAGATATTAATTAGCATTGCCAATTTATTTATACCTCGGACCGTAGGCAGTGCAAGCCTTGTAATCGGAGCCTTCAGAGTCGCTACCATAGGCCGCCCAAGCCGAAGGACGGAAAATGTCGTCTTCTTCCACACGGAATAAACATCTTTGAAACATCTGTTTCCGGTAATACGCGGAACAAAAAACGTAGACGGCCAGGTTTTGTCCGTCCGTTTGTCAATAATATCAAATACTTGTTCGGGGAAAGTGGCAGTCCATCCTTCTGCAATCTGGAGGCTGGGGCCTAATCCCTTTACTAAATTCAGTCGGCACATTGTAACCGGCATACCGGCTTTAGTCAACAACTTGGACGAATATCCGCCTCCCCTGAAATATTCCAGCGATGAAGGCCCCTTCTGCAAATCCCATTTTATCTAATTTTTCGTTACCCTGCATCAAATCGCGTATAATCAAGGTCATTTTAACCACAAATTCCCAGTCTTGGTCTTTTTGTTCGCGTGTTTTCCGGATAGTTTCCGGGTTGTGGTCGGGTAATTCATTGATTTTGCAATGTTTCTTTGTCCATTCCAAAGTTTTTTCGTATTCTTCCTTGTCGTAAATTTCCTGCTGTACCCGTCTAAGTATTTCACTGCAATCAACATATTCTGTTCGCATACCCAAGTATTCCTGTAGAAAATCTGGATTAATCGTATCGCCAATGTCCTGTACATCGCGTCCATAAATACCAAAAGCTGGCAAACCTTTCTGACTGTGAGCCGCCATCTCTTTGTTTTATATTATGTTAAATTTATATTTTTTCCGTTTTTTACATACCGGCAATTTATATCGGATTGATTTATTGAAATACGAACTGTTTTAACTTTTTATATAATTAATGACAAAATTAGATAATTAAACGATTAACTTATAAAAAGAATTTATGTCATACAATATATTTAACATTTATTTGCGTTGCGGAATAATTTGGAATCGGAAGCCTTAACATTTTTGTAACAGTAATGTATGCAATGTGTAACATCCCATATATACTTTTGCAACGAAACAAAATAATATGAAACGATTGCGACACATCACGGAACATCTTGTACAAGGCATACTTACTTTGAGCGGAAGCATCACCGGCCTTGTCATTCTTTTGATTGTTATTTTTCTGTTCAAAGAAGGATTCGGTCTATTCCGCAACCCTGAAATTGAAAAAGGCTATGCGCTTTGCCTGCATATTTCTAATCCGGTAGAAAGACTTCATTCGAAGCAAATTAAACTTATTTTCGATTCCGAAATTACCAATTGGCAAGATTTGGGCGGAAACGACTGCGAAATTCGTATATTCCGCTTCGACGAGATATTTTCGCTTTACTCCGACGACGAACTGGGCGAAGACTATGCCTTGCTTCCGCAAAAATTGGGCGAAGTCGTCGAACAGGATTCGGCTATCATTGCTTTTTTACCCGAAAAATACTTGCCGGTAAATAACCGCTATGTTAAGACGCTGCCGACTGCGTCGATTTCGCCGGTCGATTTTCTCCAAGGCCGGGAATGGATGCCCACTTCTACGCCCGCCCCGCAATTCGGAACGCTTCCCTTGATTTTGGGAACGCTCTGGGTGAGTATTTTCGCCATCCTTATTGCTCTGCCTTTAGGATTGGGCGTCGCCATTTACCTGTCGGAACTCGCCGGCGAACGTATGCGGAAATTATTGAAACCTACCATTGAACTGTTGGCCGGCATTCCGTCGGTTGTATATGGATTTTTCGGTTTGGCTGCGCTTGTCCCATTGCTTCAAAAAACGTTTCAGTTGCAGGTGGGCGAAAGCGCTTTGGCCGGTAGCCTGATACTGTCTATCATGGCTTTGCCGACCATCATCACTATTGCTGAAGACGCCATGCGCAACACACCGCAAGCCATGCGCGAAGCCAGTCTGGCATTAGGCGCTACCCATTGGCAAACCATATACAAAGTAATTATACCTTATGCAGCATCGGGAATCAGCGCCGCCATAGTCTTGGGAATCGGGCGAGCCATCGGCGAAACAATGGCCGTATTGATGGTAACAGGCAATGCCGCAATCATGCCTCATTCGCTGTTCGAACCCGTCCGTACAATTCCCGCAACCATCGCTGCCGAACTGGGCGAAGCGCCGGCCGGAGGAACTCATTATCAATCGCTGTTCCTTCTCGGTTGTATTTTATTTCTTATTACTATGATAATCAGTGTATCGACGGAAATAATTTCGAGAAAACAGCAAAGCAAAGGAATGTGATAGCCGCCGATCGAATTTTAATAACCGACACTCCATACTTGTAAGTATAGACACTCCATACTTATAAGTCTATACACTCCATACTTATAAGTATAGACACTTCATACCGGTAAGTCTGTGGTCGCAGCCCAAAATCAGACAACTGCCCGCGTTGGGAGGGGGGTGTGTACGCATAATTTTGTTATTCGGCTAAATCTTGTAAATGTGAAATAAATGCTTTACTTTTGCCCTTCGTTTTATATTTCATAATTTTTAATTAATAAACTATGGCAGATGATAAAAAATTTGCTCCTTTCGTTCCGGCGAATACGAGCATGAAAGAGTTCACCGTTAGAGCTTTGCTCATCGGTTTGGTGTTGGCTGTCGTCCTGGGCGCAGCCAACGCTTATTTAGGTCTGAAAGCCGGAATGACGATTGCCGCCACTTATCCGGCAGCGGTTATCGGAATGGCGGTTTTGCGCTTCTTCAAAGGAAGTATTCTGGAAGAAAACTTTACCCGTACCGTCGGTTCGATTGGCGAATCGGTCGCGGCGGGCGCTATCTTCACGCTTCCGGCCTTCTACATCTCCGGCGTATGGAACGGGGAAAATTTCAATTCGTTAAGCAGTTATCTGACTGCATCGTTAATCCTGATAACCGGCGGAACGTTGGGCGTACTCTTTGTCGCTTTGCTTCGCCGCGTGATGGTGGAAGACAAGGAACTTCCTTTCCCCGAAAGCGTGGCAGCCGCCGAAATTCACAAAACGGGACAGGGCAACGCCGGCGGTTCCAAGTATTTGTTTTCGGCCATGATTGTCGGCGCATTAGTGAAAATTGCCGGCGATCTCCGGCTTTTCGCCACCGAGTGGACGGCGTTTTTCAAATCCACTCCCGCAACGCTGGCCAGCGGAAAAACCTTGCAAGGCGGCTTTTTGGCCGGAGGCCCTTCCATCAGTCCGGCTTATTTGGGCGTGGGATACATTATCGGGCCGCGACTGTCGGCGTTGAATTTCAGCGGGTCGGTGATGGCTTGGGGATTGATGGTGCCGATGTTGCTTGCCGTATTGGGAAGCTCTTTCGTCGAATCGCTTCAGGTAAATCAGGGATTGGACGTTAACTCGTTGCCGGCTTGGGAAAATGCGGCCAATATCGTTTGGCGCGAAATCGTTCGGATTATCGCTATCGGCGGGATGCTCGTTGCCGCCTGCTTCACGCTCTACCGGATGCGCGGCAGTTTGGGCGTCGGACTGAAACGGTCGGTGAAAGACCTGAAACGCGCTGCCCAAGGCGCCGGCGAAAACGTGGAACGCACCGAAAAGGATTTGAAATCGTCGTGGATACTGCTCGGCATTTGCGTTGCCGCCGTATTGACGTTTGTCATTACCTTTTTTATCTTCCAAACATCGGTGTTAGTGGCGATTGTCGCTTCGACCGTTATGATTGTGCTGGCCTTTTTCTTTGCCGCCGTTTCCGGTTATCTGGTTGGAATCATCGGTTCGAGCAACAACCCGATTAGCGGACTGACCTTGACGGCTTTGGTTGTGACGGCCTTGATTTTGGTTGCCTGCGGCGTGAACGGTACCGAAGGCGTGGCGGCTGTTTTAGGCATTGCGGCCATTGTGTGCGTGGCGGCAGCTGTCGGCGGCGAAATGTTTCAGGACTTGAAAGCGGGGCATATTCTCGGCGGAACGCCTTGGCGAATGCAGGCCGGCGACATTATCGGCGTGATTATTTCCGGCATTGTGATGTTCGGCGTGTTGATTGTCCTGAATCAAGGCGACATCAACATGGGGATTCAACAGGGATACGAAGGCGGTTTCGGAAGCAAAAACCTTTCCGCACCGCAGGCCGGATTAATGTCTGCGCTGTCGCAAGGCATCGTCGGCGGACAAATGGCTTGGGCGCTGATTATTGCCGGCATGATTTTGGGCGTCGCCTTCATCTTGATGGGCGTCAAAAGTCCGATGCTGATATTTGTGGGGATGTATCTCCCGTTCAGCACGGTGTTTGCTATTTTTGCCGGAGGCTTGATTAAAGGGATATTGGATTTGTACGTTGCCCGCCGGAAATACGGCGAACGACAGTTGGCGACAGTCGAAAATACCGGCGTTCTGCTGGCTTCGGGCATGATTGCCGGCGAAGCGCTGATGGGATTGGTCGTGGCCGTTTTCGCGATGTTCAATATCTTCTTCTCGGATTTGCTTTCGATTCAAAACCCGCTGTATATTATCGGATTAATTATTGTAGCCGCTATCGGTTATTTCTTTGTAAATATTCCG
>JAISNS010000341.1 GCA_031276105.1 Dysgonamonadaceae bacterium | reverse complement strand
TGATTATGCAGATGCTGCCGATTGGACAGCGAAAACCTGGCAGGACGATTCTAATAATTGGATCGCAGCCAAAGATCCCTGTCCTGCCGGTTGGCGATTGCCGACAGGCGCTGAGTGCGCAGCTATATTATATAACAATACAATTTTCACGTATATCGGCGCTACAAATACAGGATCTCATGTAGTCAGTTTAGGCTTTGATAATGCAGTATCTCCTGCCTGCTGTTATAATCATTCTTTCAAGATTGGCGATTATCTTTATTTTCCCGTCACCGGTTATAGGCGTCCCTCTGATGGTGCATTGGTTGATCGTGGCGGCATAGGTTACTACATTAATAGTGATGCGGGTAAGCCCGATACAAGTAGAGCTATGTCTATGTACCTTGGCAGTAATACCGATGGCGTAGAGGGCTACTTCTATCGGACTAACGGGTTTTCAGTGAGGTGTGTATCTGCCGATTAAACTAAAAGCTAAAAGCTAAAAACTAAAAATGACGCGAAGCGGCTGTCTCGGAAGAAAATGAAAGGCGGCCGCTTATGTCTTTTATTTAGTCCGGCGAGAAACTCTCAAAAGTTTTATCGGAATACAAAATCATTATTTTATCTATTTTTTTGGAAGAAAAAACAGGAATTAAATTTTGAGGCACGCTCTCCTGATTAACGACTTTTCCGGAGGCTATTTCTTTCGATTTAATCTCTATTTCTTTCGTTTCTTTCGAAATAGGCGCAGGTCTGACCGGATTTACAGATTTCTCAGCAAACAAATCCGGTTCGATATGCGTTTTGTCGTTCCGGTACATCGGTTGTTTCCCAAACAATAACCAGTCCGGATTAATTGTGTTGTAAATTTCCAGTATTTTAGTTATTACTTGCAAACTCGGTTTATTCCGCCCATTCAATATATGGGAAATGGTGCCGCGATTTACATTTATCTTATCGGCAAAAACAGCATCTGTAGTGCCTTTTTCCTGCAATAGCTTTTTAATCCTGTCAATCATACTGTTGTATATTTAAAACAAACGTCAATAGATAATACGGCACAAATGTAATAAAAAATACACTAACATGCAAATCACGCTTGTAAATAAAAATAGCTTTGTAAATTATGTTTGTAATTTACAAAGCTATTTAGTATGGTTGTGCTTAATAAGTGATCGACAAATGTAATTTACAAATGTACTATACCTTTTCAAATTATGCGGATAAATGTAGCCCATCACGTCGTATTCCAGTTTGCGCAGATTGCCGTCCGGAGAAACGGTTTTCACAGGGTTTCCCTGCACGTCGTATTCCTGCCATTTAGCGCTTACCGCTCTCCTTTTGTCGATATATCCGTTCGATAATATCTACTACTTTGTATCCTTCGCGAGCGTTAGTCGTTATCCTGTCGCCTTTGTTTTTCAGGACGTTCACCACGTTTTCGATGACATAATGATGGTTTTGCGCCGAGCCTTTATAAGCGCCATAGTCGTTTCCGGGATTGGTGGGCGGCAAGACCGGCATTTCGTAGTTGCGCACGTGGCAGTATTCGACTTCGTTCATGTACTGTCCGCCGATTTTAATTGTTCCGTTTTCTGCGATGATTGTAACCGAACTCTCGAAGTTCCGGTCGTAAACGGAAGTGGAATAATTGAAAACGCCCATTCCACCGTTGATAAATTCAAAGGAGATAAGGCCGGAATCTTCAAAATCGGTCAACGCCGCATGGTTGAAGTCGGCGAAGCGGGCGTCGATGTGGTCGATGTCGCCGAATAGCCAGTACATTAAGTCGATGAAATGAGAGAATTGGGTGAAGAGCGTTCCGCCGTCCATCGTTTTATCGCCGTGCCAATTGCCCGGTTTGTAGTAGCGTTCGTCGCGGTTCCAGTAGCAATTGATTTGTACAAGAAACAGTTTGCCTAATTTTCCCGAATCAATCAACTGTTTGATCCATACCGAAGGGGGCGAGTAGCGGTTTTGCATGACGCAAAAGACTTGTTTACCGTGCTTTTCGGCGGCAGAAAGGATGCTGTTTGCTTCGGCGGTCGATAAGGCCATCGGTTTTTCGATCACCGTGTGGCGTCCGTTTTCTAAGGCGCGGATGGCCATCGGCGCATGTAAACCGTTGGGAACGCAGATATTTAAGACGTCAAATGCAAGTGGGGAAGACAATAAATCGTCTAATTGGGCAAAGAAGGGGAGGCTGGAATCGGAGGGAAGAACAGACGAGAGATGCAATTGGTCGGCGGGCAGGATGTCGCAAACGGCGACTAATTCGGCTTCGGGATTCCGCTGAATCATTTCGATGTGGCGTTTGCCGATGTGCCCGCAGCCGACAACGGCAAAACGAATCCGTTCGCCGTTTTTAGCGGTTTCCATACATTTCTTCGTAGTAATGTTGGTATTCGCCGGAAGTGACTTCTTTCACCCAGTCCTGGTTTTCGAGGTACCAGCGGATGGTTTTCACGATGCCGTCTTCAAAACGGGTTTCGGGATACCAACCCAGTTCGCGAGTGATTTTGGCGGGGTCGATGGCATAGCGTTGGTCATGTCCGAGGCGGTCTTTGACAAATGTAATCAAGTTGTCGTTTATCCACGAAATGTCGTCGGACGATGGCGATTTCAGGGCTTTTTTGTACGCCGGATTTTCTTCCATCAGGCGGCGGATGGTTGCAATGGTGAGTCGGACGATGTCGATATTTCGCTTTTCGTTGTGTCCGCCAATGTTATAGACTTCGCCTGTCCGTCCGTTCAGCGCCACGAGGTCGATGGCTTTGCAATGGTCTTCGACATAGAGCCAGTCGCGCACGTTGGATCCGTCGCCATAGACCGGCAGTTTTTTCCCTTCCAAGATGTTGTTAATAATAAGCGGGATGAGCTTTTCGGGGAAATGATACGGGCCATAATTATTGGAACAGCGGGTGATGTTGACGGGCAACTTATAGGTTTCGCTGTAAGCCATCACAATCAGGTCGGCTCCGGTTTTGGAGGCCGAATAGGGGCTTCGCGGGTCTAAGGGAGTTGTTTCGGTGAAATAGCCGGTTTCGCCGAGGCTTCCATATACTTCATCGGTCGAAACTTGGAGGTATTTAACGCCTTCCCTGTAAATGGGATAGCCGTTTTCGTCCTTCCCTGTTGTCCAATACTTTTTGGCTGTGTCCAGCAGGTTTTGCGTACCTAAGATATTGGTTTGTAGGAAGAGTTGCGGATTTTCGATGCTTCGGTCGACGTGGCTTTCGGCAGCGAAGTTGATGAGCAAGTCGATGGGCTGTTTTTCAAAGATAGAGGCGACCACCGCGCTGTCGGTGATGTTTCCTTTCACGAAGGAGAGGCGCGGATCGGCCAAATCGTCTTTGATTGTGCCCAAATTTCCGGCATAAGTCAAGTCGTCCAACACGACGATTTGAATATCGCTGTGTTTCTTCAAAAGATATTTCACAAAATTGGCTCCTATAAATCCGGCGCCACCGGTTACTAAATAGTTTTTCATATTTAAATATTTAAGAATGGATGAGGCTTAGAAGATATTGTCCGTATTCGGTTTTTTCCATGCTTTTGCCTAAGTCGTTCAATTGGGCGGAGTTGATCCAGCCGTTTCGCCAGGCGATTTCTTCGATGCAGGAAACGTAAAATCCTTGACGCTTCTGGATGGTCGACACGAAGTTGGAGGCTTCCAACAGGCTGTCGCAGTTGCCGGTATCTAACCAGGCAAAGCCGCGTCCGAAGAGTTCGACTCGCAGTTTTCCTTCGTTTAAGTAGGTACGGTTCAGGTCGGTGATTTCGTATTCGCCGCGGGCGGAGGGTTGCAGGGCTTTGGCGCGTTCGACCACCGAAGAGTCGTAGAAATACAAACCGGGGACGGCATAGTTGGACTTGGGGTTTTCGGGCTTCTCTTCGATAGAAATCACCCGCCCCGACGGATCGAAATCGACCACGCCATAAGCGCGCGGGTCTTTCACGTAGTAACCGAAAACACACGCCCCGTCTTCAATCGTTTTGGCTTCGTGAAGCATTTTGCTGAATCCCTGTCCGTAGAAGATGTTATCTCCCAATATCAGGCAGGCGGCATCGTTGCCGATGAACGGTTCGCCCAAGACAAAGGCTTGTGCCAGTCCGTTGGGAACTTGCTGAATGATGTATTCAAACTTCATTCCCAGATTTTCTCCGCTGCCCAGCAATTGCTGAAACATGGGCAAATCGCGGGGGGTGGAGATGATTAATACTTCGCGGATTCCGGCCAGCATCAGCGTTGACAACGGATAGTAAATCATGGGTTTATCGTAAACCGGCATGATTTGTTTGGAGATGGATTTCGAGAGTGGATAGAGGCGCGTGGCGCTCCCTCCGGCTAAAATGATTCCTTTCATGGGATTTGAATTTCTTTTAAGGATTTTCCGGCTTTATCTTTCTCCGATAAGAGGAGTTGCGAAGGCGTCAGGGGCCAGGGGATAGACAAATTGGGGTCCATGCAGTTCAATGTTCGTTCGGTGGCAGGCGAATAGGGATTATCGACCTTGTACGCGAAAACCGCCGTTTCGCTTAACACTAAAAAACCGTGGGCAAAGCCGCGCGGAATGAAAAACTGCCGTTTGTTTTCTTCCGATAATTCAACAGCGACGTATTTCCCGAAAGAGGGGGAATTTTTTCGTATATCGACGGCGACGTCCCAAACTTTTCCCAGAACGACCCGCACCAATTTGGCTTGAGCCGCCTCACCTTCCTGATAGTGCAAGCCTCGCAAGACGCCGAAAGAAGATTTTGATTCGTTGTCCTGAATAAAATCAACGTTACCGATGCGCTCTTCAAATACTTCTTTTTTAAACGTTTCCATGAAATATCCCCTTGCGTCATTGAAGACTTTCGGTTCGATAACCCAAAGTCCGTTTATTTCTGTTCGGATAAAATTCATAATTTTAATAATTTGGGAACAAAAGTAGGCAATTATAACAAAATATTCCTATTATTATTGGCAATATTTATGAACAAAACGAAAAATTCGGATTTTTATTTGGTGAAATGAAATAAAAACATTTACTTTGCAGTCGCAAAAATAAAAAGGTTCCTTGGCCGAGTGGCTAGGCGCCGGTCTGCAAAACCGTTTACGGCGGTTCGAATCCGCCAGGAACCTCTTTGTCAAAAAAGCCGATAGATTAAGTTCTATCGGCTTTCGCTATTTATATGGTTTTCAGGCAATTATTATCCGGGCATTACAATAGGAAGTCGAAAAAAGTGCATCCCGATTGTAGAATAGGGGTAAAAATTAACATAAAACGGATCAAAAGTAGAAAGCAAAATGATAAGAATTTCGGCTTTCGTTATTCTGATTTTTTTTGATAGGGTTGAATAGTTACCTATTTTATTTTGTATGTAAGATGAGAATTTTATGCTAACTTTGCAAACTCAATAAAAACAAGTAGAATGGCAAAAGAAATAAAAGAACTTACACCAAGAGACGAAAATTATTCCCAATGGTACAACGATTTGGTTATCAAAGCTGATTTGGCCG
>JAISNS010000320.1 GCA_031276105.1 Dysgonamonadaceae bacterium | reverse complement strand
TTTACCTTTCGCCTTTCGCCTTGTACCTTTTCCCCGTTATATTTTTCCTACCAAATCGATACTCGGCTTCAGGGTTGCGTCGCCTTTTTTCCATTTAGCCGGACAAACTTCACTCGGATTTTTGGCGATAAATTTAGCCGCTTCTACTTTTCGAAGCAATTCTTCGGCATTTCGTCCGATTCCGTTGTCGTTGATTTCGGCAATTTTGATTTGTCCTTCCGGATTTACGACAAAAGTTCCGCGATAAGCCAATCCGTCTTCCTCATTCAGCACGCCGAATGCCCGGCTCAGGGCGCCGGTATGGTCGGCCAACATGGGGTATTTGATTTTACGGATAGTTTCGGATGCGTCATGCCATGCTTTGTGCACGAAATGCGAATCGGTACTTACCGAATAAACTTCTACATCCAATTCCTTGAATTGGGGATATTTGTCGGCTATGTCCGCCAGTTCGGTAGGACAAACAAATGTGAAATCGGCAGGATAGAAAAAGAAAACAGCCCATTTCCCTTTTACATCGTCGCTGCTTACTGTCTTGAAATTACCATTCTGGTACGCTTGAAGTTTAAATTCAGGCAATTGTGAATTAATGATCGTTTGCATAATTATAAATTTTAAATTTTAATAAATAAAAGAATTATTGTTTTCGTCTGCAAATTTACAATGCTTTTTAGTATCAATCAAACTGATATTTTTTATCTTTGCATAAATAAAATCTATATATTAAAAATCAATGAATATACAACAATTGGAATATCTGATAGCCGTCGATAATTTCCGGCATTTCGCCAAAGCGGCAGAAATATGTTTCGTTACGCAACCAACGCTGAGTATGATGATTCAGAAATTGGAAGAAGAACTGGATGTTAAAATATTCGACCGATCGAAACATCCGGTAGAACCTACCGAAATCGGAAAACAAATTGTTGAACAGGCGCGTACTTCGCTCAAATATTTTCGAAAAATAAAAGAAATAGTTGAAAATGAACAAAATGTAACTAAAGGAAACTTCAAATTAGGCATTATCCCAACCATCGCCTCGTATCTTGTGCCGGTGATGCTACATCAGCATCAATCCGAATATGAAGCTATCGAACTGACTTTGAAAGAAAGTACAACCGCCAATATGATCAAAGAAATATTGAACGGAACCTTAGACGGAGGCGTGTTGGCCGGGCCGTTAAATCATCCCGGTTTAATCGAATACCCTGTATATTATGAAAAATTCTATGCCTATGTCTCTCCGCATGATGAAGCGTATGAGGAAAAAGAAATTGATCTGGAAATGATTGATATCGACAATGTTTGGCTGCTGGAAAACGAACATTGCCTGCGGGGACAAATAGAACGCCTCTGCCGCCTGAAACGGAAATCACTCACCGCCAATCCGCCTGTCAAATATGAATCGGGAAGTATCGACACGCTTATCAATGTCGTTGATTACAATCCCGGAATTACGATTATCCCGGAAATGCACGCAATGGGATTGAGCGAAGAAAAACAGGAAAACTTGCGCCCATTCAAAAACCTGACGGCAGTGAGGGAAGTGAGCCTGATCGTAAGTAAAGATTATGTCCGTAAAACATTGCTAAACATCATTTTGAAAATTATCCGCAACTCGGTTCCCAAATCCATGCAAGACCCGAACCTGAAACAATACGTCGTGGATTTATAATTTTTTTGTAACTTAAAAAATATATATTACTTTTGCAAAAATTTTCTCTGTGTACGCACACAGAACAATCAAATTCTAAAATAAATGTGAAAAATCTAAACAGAAAAACCGCAACAGATACAAAATTGTATCCCGAGCGCATTATTCAATTCGGTGAAGGTAACTTTTTACGCGCATTTGTCGATTGGATTGTTTACAACATGAACCGGAAAACCGGTTTCGATACGGGAATTGTAATCCTCCAACCGCTTCCCGAAGGAATGATTGACGCGCTGAATGAACAAGACGGATTGTATCATCTTAATTTACAGGGAATAAATAATGAACAAACCGTCGACAGCCTCGAACTGATCGACGTCGTAACCCGCGGACTGAATCCTTATTCACAATTTGACGAATACCTGCAACTGGCCGAAAACCCGGAAATACGCTTTGTAATCTCCAATACCACCGAAGCCGGTATCGCGTTCGACAGCGCTTGCCGTCTCGACGACAAACCCGCCCAATCGTATCCCGGTAAATTGACCCAACTGCTTTACCACCGCTATAAAACCTTCAACGGAGCGCCCGCTAAAGGATGGATTATTTTTCCCTGCGAACTGATTTTCCATAACGGCGTCGAACTGAAAAAATGTATCCATCAATATATCGACTTGTGGCAATTGGGCGAAACATTCAAACACTGGTTCGATACGGCTTGCGGCGTATATTGCACCCTGGTCGACCGGATCGTTCCGGGTTATCCCAGCGATACCATCCACGAAATACGGGATAAAATCCAACTGAACGACCGCCTGGTAGTAAAAGCCGAAATTTTCCATTTATGGGTAATCGAAGCGCCCGAAACGGTTGCCGCCGAATTTCCGGCCGCTGAAGCCGGATTGAACGTTCTGTTTGTTCCGAGCGAAAAACCGTACCACGAACGTAAAGTAACCCTCCTCAACGGCCTGCACACCATATTGTCGCCGGTCGGCTATTTGTCCGGTTTGAATACGGTGCGCGAATGTGTAGAAGACGAAACAATCGGAAAATTTGTCCTCCAAGTCATGTTCAACGAACTGCTTCCGACCCTGGACCTGCCCGAAGACGAATTGAAACATTATGCAAACGATGTACTCGACCGGTTCAAAAATCCGTTCGTAAAACATTTTGTAACAAGCATTATGCTAAATTCTTTCCCGAAATACAAAACTCGCGATTTGCCGGGTTTGAAAATGTACCTGGAACGTACCGGCCGCCTTCCCAACGGTTTAACGCTCGGACTGGCCGCAATGATCACTTATTATAAAGGCGGTAAACGGGGCGACGACGCGATTGTTCCCAAAGATGATCCGGCAATATTGGAACTCCTGACCGGCCTTTGGCAATCGAACGATGTGGCTAAAGTGGCCCGGGGCGTACTGGCCGCCGCATTTATTTGGGGCGAAGACTTGAATAAAATAACCGGCTTAACCGAAAAACTAACCGCTTATTTACGCGCCATACAGGAAAAAGGAATGAGAAAAACCGTGCAATCAGTATGGAATTTTTAAAGATAAACCCGGCAGACAATGTCGCGGTAGCCTTGATTGATTTGCCGGCAGGCAAATGCTTACCGGTTGATGGAAAAGAAATTACTCTTCTGTCCGACATCCCTGCCGGACACAAATTTGCCATAACCGCGATTCCTGAAAATACAAACCTGATCAAATACGGTTATCCGATCGGCCATGCTTGCCGGAACCTTTCGCCGGGCGACTGGGTAAATGAAGAAACAATCAAAACAAACCTTTCGGGATTGCTGGATTACGAATACCATCCGCAGGAAGTTTCGTTGAATATTCCCGACAGAAACCTGACGTTCAAAGGATACCGGCGGGCGAACGGCGAAGTCGGCGTCCGCAACGAGATATGGGTAATCCCTACCGTAGGATGCGTCAACGGAACGGCGAATACGTTGGCCGAAACCTTGCGCAGGGAAACCCAACTGAAAGGCATTGACGCAGTCGTCGCTTATCCGCACAATTACGGTTGCTCGCAGTTGGGCGACGATCACGAAAATACGCGAAAAATGCTGCGAAACATGCTTTGTCACCCCAACGCGGGCGGCGTTTTGATTGTCGGCTTAGGCTGCGAAAACAATCAAGTCGCCGCCTTCCGCTCACTGGTGGGCGAGGTGGACGAATCGCGCGTCAAATTTATCGAAACCCAACAAGTGGCCGACGAATATGAAACCGGGATGCAGTTGTTGCGCAAAATATACGAAACCGTATCGCACGATGAGCGGGAAACCGTTCCGCTTTCCGAATTAAAAGTCGGCCTGAAATGCGGCGGTTCGGACGGCTTTTCCGGCATAACGGCGAATCCTTTGCTGGGCGTTTTTTCCGATTTCCTGATTGCCCGGGGCGGAAGCGCCGTATTGACGGAAGTCCCGGAAATGTTCGGCGCGGAAACCCTTTTGATGAATCGCTGTATAAATAAGGACGTGTTTGATAAAACCGTTCGGCTAATTAATGATTTCAAAGACTATTTCATCCAAAACAAACAGCCGGTTTACGAAAATCCGTCGCCGGGAAACAAGGCCGGCGGCATTTCAACCCTGGAAGAAAAATCGTTGGGATGTACCCAAAAATGCGGTAAATCGCCGGTAAAAGACGTTTTGAAGTACGGCGACCGTATCCAAACCAAAGGATTGAACCTCTTAAGCGCACCGGGCAACGATTTGGTGGCGGCAACTGCTTTGGCGGCTTCCGGCTGCCAAATGATACTCTTTACTACCGGACGCGGAACGCCTTTCGGAACGTTCGTCCCAACCGTGAAAATATCGACTAATACGCCTTTGTTCCAACGGAAACCGGGATGGATTGATTTTAATGCCGGACAAATGGTCGAAAACGAAACAATCGATGAAGTAAATGACCGGTTTATCCATTATCTCATGGAGGTGGCAAGCGGCGAAAAGGTCAATAATGAGAAAAAAAATTACCGCGAAATCGCCATTTTCAAAACCGGGGTAACGCTGTAAATGAGTAAACGAGTAAACGAGTAAACGAGTAAACAAGTAAACGAGTAAACAAGTATTTGAATCAATCAAGAATAAATAATTTTATCAGTAATAACATGAGAAAAAAAATTGTAACGTTAGGAGAAATTATGCTTCGTTTGTCCACGCCGGGCAACACTCGTTTTGTCCAGTCGGACGTGTTTGACGTCGTCTATGGCGGCGGCGAAGCCAATGTAGCGGTCAGTTGCGCCAATTACGGCCACGACGCTTATTTTGTAACCAAACTGCCGAACCATGAAATCGGACAATCGGCCGTAAACGCTTTGCGCAAATACGGCGTAAAAACCGGTTTCATTGCCCGTGGCGGCGACAGGGTAGGGATTTATTATTTGGAAAGCGGCGCTTCCATGCGTCCGAGTAAAGTGATTTACGACCGGGCACACTCGGCCATTGCCGAAGCGGATGCTTCCGATTTCGATTTCGACGTCATTATGGAAAGCGCCGACTGGTTTCACTGGTCGGGCATTACGCCGGCTATTTCGGACAAAGCGGCTGTTTTGACAAAACTGGCTTGTGAAGCTGCCAAGCGACACGGAGTTACGGTTTCGGTCGATTTGAATTTCCGTAAAAAGTTATGGACGAAAGAAAAAGCGCAATCCGTTATGCGTCCCTTGATGCAATACGTGGACGTTTGCATCGGAAATGAAGAAGATGCGGAATTATGCTTGGGCTTCAAACCGGATGCCGATGTTACGGCGGGACAGACCGACGCCGAAGGGTACAAAGGTATCTTTATCCAAATGGCCAAAGAATTTGGCTTCAAGTATGTCATTTCTACCTTGCGCGAATCGTTTTCCGCTTCCCATAACGGGTGGAAGGCCATGATTTATAACGGAACCGCGTTTTATACTTCCAAGCGGTACGATATTAATCCGATTATCGACCGCGTAGGTGGAGGCGATTCTTTTTCGGGAGGAATCATTCACGGGTTGTTAACGAAACGGAATCAGGAAGAAGCGCTGGAATTTGCGGTTGCCGCTTCGGCATTGAAACATACCATCAACGGCGACTTCAACCTGGTTTCCATCGAAGAAGTAGAAACGCTTGCCGGCGGCGACGCAAGCGGAAGGGTTCAACGCTAAAATAAGGAACGGTAATCAATTTTCAAATAACACGGATTAAATATAATAATAAATGAAAAACATAGGAACGTTAGATAAAATAACAAATTACCGGTGGGTGATATGCGCCATGCTGTTTTTTGCGACAACGATTAATTATTTAGACCGGCAAGTATTGTCCTTGACATGGGATGAATTTATCAAACCCGAATTTCATTGGAATGAAGAACATTACGGCAACATTACGTCGATCTTTTCCATCGTTTATGCCATCTGTATGCTCTTTGCCGGCCGGTTTGTCGAGTGGTTGGGAACGAAAAAAGGGTTTTTGTGGTCGATCGGCGTCTGGAGCGTAGGCGCTTGTATGCACGCCGCTTGCGGTATCATCACCGAGGCGAATGTGGGGCTTCACAGCGCGGCTGAGTTAACGAAGGCTACCGGCGACGTGGCGGTAGCGATTGCGACCATCAGTATGTACTGTTTTCTGGTGGCACGTTGCGTACTTGCGCTGGGCGAAGCCGGTAATTTTCCGGCGGCCATCAAAGCTACGGCCGAATATTTCCCCAAAAAAGACCGCGCGTATGCAACCTCTATTTTCAATGCGGGAGCCTCGATCGGGGCGCTCTTTGCGCCGTTATCTATTCCTCCGTTAGCCAAGCATTTCGGTTGGGAGATGGCGTTTATCATCATCGGTGCGCTCGGCTTTATCTGGATGGCTTTTTGGGTTTTTCTCTACGATAAACCGGATAAAAGTAAACATGTTAATAAGCTCGAACTCGAATATATAGAGCAAGACCGGTACGAACAAACGGAAGAAATTGCACCGCAATCAAAAGGAGAAAAGAAAATACCTTTCTCGAAATGCTTTGCCTACAAGCAAACGTGGGCGTTTGCGGCGGGTAAGTTCATGACCGACGGCGTATGGTGGTTTTTCCTTTTTTGGACGCCGTCCTATTTAAGTATGCAATTCGACATAAAAACGTCCGAAGGCCTTGGAATGGCGCTCATATTTACGCTGTACGCCATTGTGACCGTCTTGTCTATTTTCGGCGGAAAGTTGCCTACGCTATTCATCAATCGCAGCGGACAAAATCCGTATGCCGCGCGAATGAAAGCGATGTTGATATTTGCTTTTTTCCCGCTTTTCGTGCTGTTAGCCCAACCTTTGGGGATGCAATTTGCCGGACTCGGCAGAAATGCCGCATGGATTCCGGTCTTGCTCATATCCATCGGTTGCGCGGCGCATCAGGCGTGGAGCGCTAACTTATTTTCCACGATCGGCGATATGTTTCCCAAAGGCGCCATTGCGACCATTACCGGTATCGGCGGTATGGCGGGAGGAATCGGCTCAATGATTTTGCAGAAAGGCGCCGGAAATCTCTTCGTTTACGCCGGCGAAACCAAGATGCAGTTTATGGGTTTTGAAGGCAAACCGGCCGGTTATTTCGTTATTTTCTGCATCTGCGCCGTAGCCTATCTCACCGGATGGATTATCATGAAATCGTTAGTGCCTAAATATAAATTGATTAATGA
>JAISNS010000315.1 GCA_031276105.1 Dysgonamonadaceae bacterium | reverse complement strand
ACATCATAAATGTAGCGAAGCGAGACTTCAGGGATACTTGGACGAATATCATTTTAGATTTAACCGGAGGAATAACATGGATACTATCTTCGATTTGCTTATTAAAAGGATGGTAGGGTCTGAGCCTAAACGTTTGATACGCAAATTAAAAAATACAGCGACTTAAACGCCTAATCCTAATCAATTATTCAGGAGCGTTGTAATTTACAGGGAGAAAAGAATCCGGATAACATTTCGCGGATAAAAGATTTGGATCAATCGTTAAAAGCCGAAGCAAAGGAATTTATACGTTTACATCCGGCTTCGGTTGCGAGTTTGGTTTTAATTCAAGATTACCTGATGGATAATAGCAATAAGGAAAATATAAAGCCTTATCTATCTTTGATAGAGGGAGAAGCAAGAAATGATCGATTTTATAAGAGACTGAACTCCTTAGCCGAACGGTATCAACGGACGGCTATCGGACATCCGGCTCCCGATTTTTCCTTAATTAGCAACCGCAATGATACAATATCACTCAAAACATTCAAAAACAAGTATTTATTATTGACTTTCGAAGCCTCTTGGTGCGATATTTGCAATGATGATTATCCGGCTTTGGCAAATATCCGGAAAAAATTTCCTAAAAATGAAGTGGAAATATTGACTATAGCGCTGGACGAAAACAAAGACGATTGGGAAAAACTTGCAAAAAAGCAAAATATCGACTGGTATCAGGTTACGGATGTTTACGGCTTAGCTTCCGATATGGTTGCCCTGTACAACGTAAATACGATACCCAATAATTTTTTAATTGACAAAAAAGGTATTATCTTTGCCAAAGATATTTCAACCGACAGTATAAAAACATTATTAAATGAACGTATAAAAATTAAAAGTTGAGCAGGATGCAAGAATTGTGAAATAATTTTCTTTAGTAAAAATAATTTATAATTCTTAACTCGTAACTCATAATTTATAACTCATAACTCCAAAGCCCTATGTTAGCAAAAGTTTATGCAGCAGCGCTGCAAGGCGTAAATGCCACAATCATAACGATTGAAGTCAATTGTAGTAAAGGAATCAAGTTCTTTCTGGTTGGTTTACCCGATGTAAGCATCAAAGAATCGCACGAACGAATCAATTCCGCCTTAAATGTCAACGGATTGAAGTTTCCCCGCAATCAAATTGTAATCAACATGGCTCCGGCCGACATCCGAAAAGAAGGAGCCGCCTACGACCTGCCTTTAGCCATCGGCATTTTGGCGGCTTCGGAAAAGATAAAATCCGAAGGAATAGAAGATTATATGATGATTGGCGAACTTTCCTTAGATGGCAGTTTAAAAGCCGTGCGCGGTGTTTTGCCCATTGCCATCCAAGCGAAAGAAGCCGGATTCAAGGGATTGATCCTGCCGAAAAGCAATGCCCGGGAAGCGGCAGTAGTAGCCGGAATCAAAGTTTATGGAGCGGAGAATATCATTGACGTCATCCGCTTTTTCGATGAAAAGAAGGAATTGGAACAGACTATTGTCGATCCCCGCAAAGAATTTTATGCCAACCAAACGCTAATCGATTGCGATTTTTCGGATGTAAAAGGACAGGAAAACGTGAAACGAGCGATGGAAGTAGCCTGTGCCGGCGCCCATAATTTGCTTCTCATCGGCAGTCCGGGAGCCGGCAAGAGCATGTTAGCCAAGCGGATACCGTCCATCCTTCCTCCTCTTACTTTGAGCGAGAGTCTTGAAACGACCAAGATTCATTCGGTTGCCGGCAAAATCAATCACAACGGTTCATTGATTGCCATACGTCCTTTCCGCAGTCCGCATCACACGATTTCGACGGTAGCCATGGTCGGCGGCGGTTCCTATCCTCAACCCGGAGAGATCAGTTTATCGCACAACGGCGTTTTATTTCTGGACGAGATTGCCGAATTTAACAAAAGCGTTTTGGAAGTCTTGCGTCAACCGCTGGAAGACCGGAAAATTACCATTTCCAGAGCTAAATCGTCGGTCGAATATCCGGCGGGTTTTATGTTGATTGCTTCCATGAACCCCTGTCCCTGTGGACATTATAATAATCCCAACAAAGAGTGTGTTTGTTTGCCGTATCAAGTACAAAAGTATTTGAATCGTCTTTCCGGGCCTCTGTTAGACCGGATTGACATCCAAATTGAAATTGTGCCTGTTCCTTTTGAAGATATTTCCGATACCCGTCCGGCGGAATCCAGCGAAAGTATCCGGAAGCGGGTAATTGCCGCCCGGAAAATTCAGGAGGAACGTTTTGCGCACGAGGCGGGTATTTATTGCAACGCCCAGATGAACACTCGTTTACTGCATAAACATGCCCAACCGGATAAAAACGGTTTGGTACTGTTGAAAAATGCGATGGAACGCTTGAGTTTATCCGCCCGCGCTTACGACCGCATCTTGCGGGTTGCCCGCACCATTGCCGACCTGGAAGGAACAGAAACGGTACAATCTTATCATATTGGCGAGGCGATTAGTTACCGGAATTTGGACAGGGAAAATTGGGCGGGATGAAGCGGATGCGAGAGATGTACAAGAATTTTTAGCGGTGGTTTATCTTCAGCCGATTGACCCATTACAGGCAACATTTGTTCCGCTTCCTTTACCACTACGATGTTCCGCCGGATAATAACGCTTCCGAACGTGTGGTAAGAACCTTCAAAGTCAAACAGAAAGTTTCCGGACTCTTCCGTTCTACGAATGGCGCTACCGCGTTTGCCATCATCCGTTCCGTTATTGATACCGTTATCAAAAATTCTCATAATGTTTGGGGAACTTTGAAAGGGGAGAGCTACTATACCTGAATAGGGTAAGTTCAATTAGTAAATGCAACTAAAGTAATAAAAAATCGCTGTTTGGGGCATGCCCCAAACAGCGATTAAGAAAAAAGTTTTTACTTTGTAGTTGTTATGAAAAATAAATTTAATTATAATTAACAAAACTGTTATAAGTTATTTATTTTTTATCCCTTATCAAGATGAACGATAAAAAATAAATTACAGTTTTTAGGAAGTGTTTGTATTTTTCAAAAAATAAAATGATCGTCTGTCGAAAACTTGTAGGCTGTCTTTGCGAAGACCGTTAACCTGATATTTACCATAATTGTACATATAAAAATTTCTAAACATTTTTCTAAACATTTTGTACATAAGTGTACATTGAAATGCTGTACAAACAGGTTTCTTAAAACAAAAAACCTGCTGTATATTTTAATATACAACAGGCAATTAATTGATATTCAGTCTGTGACTCCGACAGGATTCAAACCTGTAACCTTCTGATCCGTAGTCAGATGCTCTATTCAGTTGAGCTACGGAGCCATTCTTTAATTTTACGGGTGCAAAGTT
>JAISNS010000301.1 GCA_031276105.1 Dysgonamonadaceae bacterium | reverse complement strand
TTTACCTTATAAACAACATGTACTCTCCATCACTTCCGATAATGGAACCGAGTTTTACGAACATAAACTCATCGCAAAAAAGTTGAACGCCGACTTTTTCTTCGCGCATCCTTATTCGTCCTGGGAAAGAGGTTTGAACGAATACACCAATGGACTCGTAAGACAATATATACCTAAAAAACAATCTCTTACAAATTACAAGGATGATGATATAACAAATTTTCAGCACAAAATTAATCGAAGACCAAGAAAATTGCTTAACTTCGAATCCCCTAAAGAGAGATTCTTTAGAATAGTTGCATTTGCTACTTGAATCTGCGTTGTAAAAATAATTAACCGGCAGTTTTGTTTTTTAAAGAAAAGTTTCTATCTTTGCAGGCCGATTATTATCCAAAGATGTAAGTATTTGATTTTGACCTTTTTATTCTAAATATGCATAATAGTTGAAAAGGAATATAAGTCAAATAATTAAGTAATTAACAAATAAAAAAAAATAAAAAAAATGGATACTTTAAGTTATAAGACCATTTCTGCCAATAAGGCAACCGTAAAAAAAGAATGGGTGGTTGTAGATGCTAACGGACAACACTTGGGGCGCTTGGCCTCTAAAGTGGCTAAACTTCTGAGAGGCAAGTATAAACCAAGTTTCACGCCTCACGTAGATTGCGGCGATAATGTAATCATTATTAATGCCGATAAAGTTGTTTTAACCGGTAATAAATGGACCGACCGTATTTATCTTTCTTATACGGGTTATCCCGGGGGACAAAGAAAAAATACGCCCGAAACGCTGTTTAAGAAAAGCAGCGATCGTTTATTGCGGAAAGTGGTTAAAGGAATGCTCCCAAAAAACCGTCTGGGAGACAAACTTCTTACCAATCTTTATGTGTACGACGGCGAAACGCACAAACACGAAGCGCAACAACCGAAGTTAATTGATATTAATTCACTTTAAATAATCACAATGGAAGTAATAAATGCATTAGGAAGACGTAAAGCGGCTATTGCTCGGGTTTATGTCAAAGAAGGTACAGGTAAAATCTTGATTAACAAACGCGAGATGGAAACCTATTTCCCCTCTTCCCTCCTTCAATATGTCGTGAAACAGCCACTGAACAAGTTGGGCGTGAGCGAACAATACGATATCAACATCAACTTGCAAGGAGGCGGATATAAAGGTCAATCGGAAGCTGCACGGCTGGGTATTGCCCGCGCTTTGGTAAAAATCAACCCGGAAGACAAACCCGCTCTGAGAGCCGAAGGGTTTATGACCCGCGACCCCCGCGAAGTGGAACGGAAAAAACCGGGAAGACCCAAAGCAAGAAAGAGATTTCAATTCTCGAAACGTTAAAAAAACAAAAGGTTTAGTATCTAAACCGGTTAGGACTTATCCCGCAAGCCGATTTGCCGGATAACTACCTGGTGGTTGATTAAACAAAAGAATGTAAACAAATCAAAAAAACAAAAAAAACATGTCAAGAGTAACATTTGAACAATTATTGGAAGCCGGTTCGCATTTCGGACACTTGAAACGGAAATGGAATCCGGCAATGGCTCCCTACATCTTTATGGAACGGAATGGTATCCATATTATCGACCTGCACAAAACAGTCGTAAAAATCGACGAAGCCGCAGCCGCACTGAAACAAATCGCTAAATCGGGACGTAAAGTGTTGTTCGTCGCAACTAAAAAACAAGCCAAACAAACGCTTACCGATAAAGCTACTTCCGTTGGTATGCCTTATGTTACGGAACGTTGGCCGGGTGGAATGTTAACAAACTTCCCGACTATCCGTAAAGCCGTTAAAAAAATGACTACCATTGATAAAATGGCTAAAGACGGCACTTTCGACCAACTTTCGAAAAGAGAAAAATTACAAATTACACGCCAACGCGCCAAATTGGAAAAGAACTTGGGTTCTATTGCCGATTTGAATCGTCTCCCTTCCGCCCTATTTGTTATCGACGTATTGAAGGAACATATCGCCGTGGAAGAAGCTAAACGCTTGAGTATCCCTGTGTTTGCCATAGTAGATACAAACTCGGATCCGACCGATATTGATTTCGTTATTCCGGCAAACGATGATGCAACCAAATCCATCGAATTGATACTGAACGCAGTATGCGCCGCTATTAACGAAGGGTTAGAAGAACGTAAAGTCGAAAAATTAGACGCCCCCGCCGACAGCGAAGAACAAGCGCCTGTGCGTAGAGAGAGAAAAGCGAAAGTGATTAAAAAAGCGCTCATCGCAAAAGATGACGAAGTCGCTCTCAATGCAAATGTTGCAAGTAAATTCGTAAAAGAAGAAGAATAATTTACGGAAAAATTATAAAGAAAAAAGTTAAAAAAAAATTAAAGAAAAAAAGAATATGGCAGTAACAATGGCAGATATCCAACACTTGCGCAAAATGACGGGCGCCGGTATGATGGACTGTAAAAATGCGCTTAACGAAGCTGAAGGCGATTTCGATAAGTCGATAGAAATAATCCGAAAAAAAGGACAGGCTGTGGCCGCTAAACGCGAAGACCGCGAAGCTTCCGAAGGTTGTGTGCTTGCCGCTACTAAAGGCGATTTCGCCGCTATCGTAGCCGTGAAATGCGAAACCGATTTTGTTGCTAAAGGCGAAGATTTTATCGCTATGGTACGGAAAATCCTTCATGCAGCTTTAGAAAATAAACCCCAATCGACGGAAGAACTTAACGAACTTTCCGTAGAAGGACGCAAAGTACATGAATTGGTTACCGACCGAATCGGTATTACGGGAGAAAAAATGGAATTGGGCGCTTATGAATATTTGACAGCGCCAAGTACTGTTGCTTATATTCATCCGGGAAACAAATTGGCAACAATTGCCGGCTTTAATCAAGCAGGCGTCGATACACAAGTGGCGAAAGACATTGCCATGCAAGTTGCAGCGATGAATCCGGTAAGCGTGGATAAAAGCAACGTTCCGGCAGAAATTGTGGAACGTGAAAAGAAAATCGCTCGCGAGAAAGCAATTGAACAAGGAAAACCGGAAGCAATCTTAGATAAAATTGCCGAAGGAGCCTTAAACAAATATTACAAAGATTTTACTTTGTTGATGCAGGATTTTGTGAAAGAGCCGAAAATTACTATCGACGATTACTTGAAAAAACAAGACAAAGCATTGACGGTTACCGCTTTCAAACGTGTTAACTTGAATGTAGAATAACGTTTCGTAGAGGAAATAATCGAAAACGGATAAAAGTGAGAAGGACGATTGGCGACACTGTTGCTAAGCGTCCTTTTCTGTTTTCCGACATCCATATCTATTTTGATAGTGTTTGTGTCTCAAAAAAAGTTTAGAACTTGTAAATGGCAAAATTCCTCTGATTTTGCCATTTACAATTGGCAATTATATTACATTTCGGTAACATTTGTTACATGAGAATTAAGTTTCCCTTTTTCCTTGTTTTTTGTTTCAGGAAATGACAGCATTTATTATTTTATTCCTATTTTTGTATCGACAATAATAAAGAAACCCGTTTTTATTTATATTTTCGGAATGATTTTTAATATTTAACTTAATTATATGTAATATGAATGCAGTACAATTTCAAGAGAAGATTTTAGGCATACAGGACAACATGTTTCGTTTTGCGATGATGCTTACCACTAACCGTGAAGACGCTAACGATTTATTACAGGATACCACGTTAAAGGCCTTGGATAATCAGGACAAATATGTTGATAATTTGAACTTTAAGGGTTGGGTATTAACCATTATGCGGAATATTTTTATCAATAATTACCGCAAAGTGGTGAAAAGCCAGACAATAATCGACCAAACGGAAGATTTGTATCATTTAAGTTTGCCGCAAGATTCGGGCTTCGAATCTCCCGACGGAACGATGACTATAAAAGAAATCAATAAGGCGATCCATGGCTTGGAACCGGATTTGAAAGCGCCGTTCTCCCTGTTTTTGGCAGGATACAAATACAACGAAATTGCCGACAAATTGGATATACCGATGGGAACGCTAAAAAACCGTATCTTTTTAGCTCGTCAGGAACTTCAAGAAAAATTAAAAGATATACGGTAATCCTTTTTCGGAATTTCACGTCAAAACCCTTATTCGTTCCTGTATTACAATGATTTGGATTCAGACTCTAAAATAGCGGAAATGCTTTTATTTAAGACGGGATGAATAACGTCCGGCTGAATTTCGTTCAACGGTTCCAATACAAATAGTCTCTTGTGAAAATGGGGATGGGGGAGTTTCAATTTTTCAGATTCATAAACCCAATCGTCGTAAAGGATAATATCAATATCAATAATCCTGTCCTGATAACCCGGACTGTTTTTGGATATTCTTCCCATTTCTTTTTCAATACTTTGCGTTATTTCCAAAAGTTCCAAAGGAAGCAGCGTTGTCTCGATCGAAACAACCATGTTATAAAATACATTGGGTGATTGATATCCCCAGGGTTCGGTTTCATAAACGGAAGAAACAGCCGAAAAGATTCCTGCCTTTTCGGCTATTAAAGCGATGGCTGTCAGTAGATTTCTGTTTTTGTCCCCTAAATTGCTTCCTAATGACAGGTAAGCGGTATGAACGCGCGGTACGTCCATTAAGCGGTAATCAGCATTGCGTCTCCATAAGCGCCGAAACGGTACTTTTCTGTGATGGCTTGTTTGTAAACATCCATTATCAAGTCGAATCCGCCGTAGGCCGCCGTCTGCATCAGCATGGTTGACAAGGGAAGGTGGAAGTTGGTGATAAAGCTGGTTGCTACCGAAAAATCGTAAGGGGGAAAAATAAATTTATTTGTCCATCCGTTAAATTCTTTCAGATGACCGCCGGTGGTAACGGCGCTTTCTACCGCGCGGTTCACGGAAGTGCCGACAACGCAGACTTGTTTGTTGTTATCTTTCGCCCGGTTGATTATTTTTACGGCTTCTTCTTCGATAATCACCTGTTCGGAATCCATTTTGTGTTTAGTTAAATCTTCCACGTCGATTTCTCTGAAATTGCCTAATCCGGAATGTACCGTAATGAAAGCAAACTCGCAACCTTTTATTTCCATGCGTTTCAACAGAGAGCGGCTGAAATGCAAAGCGGCGGCAGGTGCAATGACGGCGCCTTCGTTTTTAGCAAAAACCGTTTGGTAACGTTCTAAATCTTCCTGTTCCGCAGGACGGTTAATATAAGTCGGGATAGGCATTGCGCCTAAAGCATACAACGATTTTTTAAATTCATCGTGAGTTCCGTCATACAGAAACCGTAATGTCCGTCCCCGGGAAGTGGTATTGTCGATAACTTCAGCCACCATCGAATCGTCTTCGCCGAAATACAACTTGTTACCTATACGGATTTTACGGGCAGGATCAACTAAAACGTCCCACAGTCGCAATTCTTCGTTCAATTCGCGAAGCAGGAAGACTTCTATTTTAGCGCCTGTTTTTTCTTTATTTCCATACAAGCGTGCCGGAAAAACCAACGAATCGTTAAAGACAAATACATCGTTTTCTCCAAAATAGCTAAGAATATCTCTAAATATTTTATGTTCTACTTTACCGCTGTTTTTATGTAAGATCAATAAACGGGAATCTTCCCTGTTCGGCATCGGATGCTGAGCGATTAATTCGTCCGGCAGATTAAATTTAAATTTTGAAAGTTTCATACCAAAATAATTTATTTTTTAAGCATATCATTGAATTCATTTATTTTTAGACATTTATCTAACGTTATATCGCCAATTTTTGTTCGCTGCAAGCCGGCTAAACAGGCTCCCGACGCTAAAGCGATACCAATATCCCGCGCTAACGCCCGGATGTAAGTGCCTTTGCTGCAAACTACCCGTATTTCAATTTCTTCCTTTGAGAAAGATAATAATTCAATTTCATCAATTACAAGCGGTTTGGGTTTTAATTCCACTTCCAATCCTTTGCGTGCCAGTTCGTAAGCTCTGTCTCCCTTAACTTTGCAAGCGGAAAAAGCCGGCGGAATTTGTTCGATATTTCCAATGAATTGTGAAAGAACTTCAATCACCCGTTCGCGTGTAATATGATCGGTTTCGTATCGTTTATCTATTTCTGTTTCCATATCATACGAAGGAGTCGTAACGCCCAGCCGGAGCTTGGCTATGTATTCTTTCGTCTGATACTGAAATTCTTCTATTCGTTTAGTAGCCTTACCGGTACAAATAATCATTACCCCCGTCGCCAGCGGATCCAAGGTGCCGGCATGTCCTACTTTTATTTTTTTTACTTTTAAAAATTGCGACAAGCCGTATCTGACTTTGTTCACCAAATCGAAAGACGTCCAGTGAACAGGTTTGTCAAAATACAAAATTTCGCCTTCTTGAAAATTCATTGATTCCATACTTGCTATCCGCGTTATTTACAGGATAGTTAAATTAGAACCGGTCAGTAACAGGATAAGCAGAATAGAGCCTACGATTATCCGGTAATAACCAAATGCTTTAAATCCGTATTTTGTCAAAAAATTAATGAAAAATTTGATGGCTATCATGGCTACAATAAAAGCAATAACGTTTCCGACTATCAGGATTTTCAAATGATTGCCGCTGAAGAGCAACGATTGCGTGCTAGGATTTGTGTACAATTGAAATACTTCATAAGCGGATGCGGCAAACATGGTTGGTACGGCTAAGAAAAAAGAAAATTCGGCGGCATTTTTCCGGGTTAACTTTTGAGACATCCCACCCACAATGGTTGCCATTGAACGGGAAACTCCCGGAATCATGGCGATACATTGGCAAAGCCCGATAATGAATGCTTTATTATACGATATCCGCTGATTCTTCGATGGCTGATTGAATATTTTATCAACGAAGAGCATAAATATTCCTCCGATTACCAACATGATAGCAACAACCATTACGTTTTCCAGAAGTTTATCTATATCCGAGCCGAACGCAAATCCTAAAACAGCCGCCGGAATGAAAGCAACAAATAATCGCTTGTAGAATCTTATACTGTGGATAAACCGCTTATAATATAAAACAACCACCGACAGAATCGCTCCAAACTGAATGATAACTGTAAAAGCTTTTACAAATTCGCTGTGAGGAACATTGAGGAGGCGTTCGACGATAATCATGTGTCCGGTTGACGATATCGGGAGAAACTCCGTCAAACCTTCCACTATCGCTATGATAATTACCTGTAACCAATCCATTTTTTAATTGTTGTGTGTAGGCTTTATTTATTTTTTTGGTTTTTTAATTATTGCGTAAATAACCATGATAAACCCCATCAAGGTGACAACCGGTGCAACCACAATTCTACGAGTATCGAATATTTCCGGATTGAATCCGGATTCTTCGGTAGTTTTTGCTCCGGACATAAGGATAAATCCGACAATAATAATGAGTATGGAAACCGCTAATAATATGAAATTCTCTTTTCCCAATGCAAAATGATTTTTTTCCATTCGTTTATATATAATATAAGTTATTACTATTCATCTTTATATACTTGTTTACAGCCATATAAGTCGCCGAAACCGCTATCAGGATTCCCAGACACAATATACCGCCGAAAGCGATTGCTACATTTTGCCAATCGATCAATTCCGGATAATCCAAGATTTGTTGCAGATAATAAAGCAGCCACATCAACAAACCGGCTGCAATAAATGCCGCAATAATGCCGCATATAAGGTTAGATACAATAAACGGTTTCCGAATGAAATTAGCTTTAGCTCCGACTAATTTCATGGTATGAATCAGGAATCGTTTGGAATATACCATTAAGCGGATAGTATTGTTAATCAATGCAAAAGAAATGATTGCCAACAACAGCGCCAAGCCGAAGATGATAAATTCTATTTGTTGCAGATTGGCGTTGACTGTTTGCATAAGATCTTTCCGGTATTCAATTTCTTTTATGTTGGTAGAAAATCCCATAATTTTATTTTCCACTATTGCAAGACTGTCCACATCCATATAATTAGCTTTTAGCTGCACTTTGATTAAAGCAGGCAAGGGATTGAATCCGATAAATTCTTCGATATTTTCGCCTAAATCCTCTTCCAACAATTTGATAGCCTCTTCTTTTGAAACATATTCCGTATTTTTGACAAAAGAAGCGGTATTTAAAAACTGTTTAAGCCGGTTGATTTGTATTTTGTCTGCATTATCCTGAAGGATGATATTGAACGAGATAGATTCCTTTAATCGCTCGGACAATTTATTAGCAGATAACGATAATAAGATAATAAGACCCAACAAAAAAAGAACAAGCGAAATACTGATGGTAGCCGTGATTTTTGAGTTTAGAAATTTTGCCTGTTTAATTTTATGCCTTCTTTTCATTCTGATTAGAACCTGTTTATTTACCGTCAGGGAATAATTTCCCTAAATTTGCCGCAAAATTACGAAATATTTGTGGGATATTAGGCTTTTTTGCTTTCTTTAACTCAATGAAGAGGCGGGTTCTCCCCTCCCCTAAATTTTTATCCGTTTGTGTGCCAAACGAGAATTTTATGCTAACTTTGTGCCTCATTATTATCCATATATCCGGACTCGGAATGAAACAATATTTAGATTTATTAAACAGGATTCTTACCGAAGGCGTTAAGAAAGAAGATCGGACAGGAACGGGTACGCTCAGTATTTTCGGACATCAGATGCGTTTCGATTTGTCCGAAGGATTTCCCGTATTGACGACCAAAAAACTTCATCTCAAATCCATTATTCACGAATTGCTCTGGTTCTTGAGCGGCGATACCAATATCCGTTACCTGACCGATAACGGCGTGCGGATTTGGAACGAATGGGCGGATGAAAACGGAAATTTAGGCCCTGTTTACGGCTATCAATGGCGTTCGTGGCCCGACCATTCGGGCAGGCACATCGATCAGATAACCGAAGTGATCGACACGATTCGGAACAATCCCGATTCGCGCCGGATGATTGTCAGCGCATGGAACGTGGGAAACATTCCCGAAATGAAATTGCCGCCCTGCCATTGCTTTTTCCAATTCTATGTGGCGGAAGGTAAACTTTCGCTGCAACTCTATCAGCGAAGCGCCGACGTCTTTCTGGGCGTTCCCTTCAACATTGCATCGTATGCGCTTTTACTGAAAATGACGGCTCAGGTAACGGGCTTACTGGAAGGCGATTTTATTCACACCTTCGGCGACGCTCATATTTACACGAACCATTTGGAACAGGTTCGATTGCAGTTAACACGCGAACCGCGTCCCTTGCCGGTAATGAAACTCAATCCGGAAGTGAAAAGCATTTTTGACTTCCGTTACGAAGATTTTAATCTGGAAGGATACGATCCGCATCCGCATATCAAAGGCCTTGTAGCCGTTTAAATAATAACTCATCACTCATGCTAATATCCATTATTGCAGCTTTAGGCCGGAACAGCGAAATTGGAAAAGGAAACAATTTGCTTTGCCATTTACCGGCCGACTTGAAACATTTCAAAGAAATTACTTCCGGACATACAGTCATCATGGGACGCAAAACATTCGAATCTTTGCCGAATGGCGCGCTTCCCAACCGGCGGAATATTGTTCTCAGCCGCGATAAAAACCGAAAATTTGAAGGCGCTGAAGTCCATGCTTCGTTGTTTGCCATGCTTCAATTAATTGATGAAGAAGAGGTTTTTGTTATTGGAGGCGCACGAATTTATGAACAAGTCTTGCCGGTTGCCGGCAAACTTTATTTAACTAAAATTGATGCTGATTTCCCCGGCGCCGACGTCTTTTTCCCTCCGGTCAATTTCCGTGAATGGAAAGAAACGAGAAAGGAAGCATTTCCTTCCGATGAAAAGAATCCCTACCCGGTTACTTTCTTAGAATACGAACGTTGTTTTTAAATAGCTTCAGGCAAATGGATACGCATTACGAAGAATATCTTTTGAAACGGGGCGTCAAACCGACCGCCCTGCGATTGCTGATTCTGAAGGCGATGACCGCCAAAAAAGATGTTTTCTCTCTCTCCGATTTGGAAACAGAACTCGGAACGGTGGATAAATCTACTATATTCAGGACACTAACTATCTTTTCGCAAAGCCGTTTACTGCACACGATCGACGACGGTTCCGGGTCGTTGAAATATGCGCTTTGTGACGAAGCCTGCGAATGTCGTCCCGAACAGCAGCATGTCCATTTCTACTGCACGGTTTGCAAACGCACTTTTTGTCTGCGCGACACGGCTATTCCCCTGATTGCCATGCCTAAAAACTTTTCCATAGAAAACATTAACTATGTGGTTAAAGGCGTTTGCGGCAAATGCAGTAAAATTGCAACTTAGTTGCAGCCGCAAAACCGTACCTTTGTCAGGATTAATTCTCAGATTAAAAAATACGCAGCATGGCGCATCATCACGAACATCATCATCACGAGCAGGGAACAAAAAATATTGCCCTGGCATTTTTCCTGAACTTCAGTTTTTGTATCATTGAACTGGCCGGCGGTTTGTTGACCAACAGCATTGCCATTCTGTCGGACGCCCTTCACGATTTCGGCGACAGCGTCGCTTTGGGACTGGCCTGGTTTTTCCAAAAAATATCGGGACGAAAACCAACGCCTCAATACACGTATGGATACAAGCGATTTTCGCTATTGGGCGCCATCATCAATTCCGTAATCCTGCTTACCGGTTCCGTGTTTGTCATTTACGAAAGCGTTCAGCGCCTTCTGTCGCCGGCGGAAACCAATGCCAAAGGCATGTTGCTGTTGGCCGTATTGGGAGTAATCGTTAACGGTGCGGCCATTTTCCGGCTCAAAAAAGGCAACAGCGTGAACGAACGGGTTGTTTCGCTTCATCTTTTGGAAGACGTTTTGGGATGGGTAGCCGTGCTGATTGTAAGTACGGTAATGATATTCATCGATATTCCGGCGCTGGATCCACTTTTATCGATCGGGATTTCCATTTATATCCTGTATAATGTTTACCGCAATTTGAAGGCTTTATTTCCGGTCATTCTGCAAGGGAAACCTGCGAATATTGATGAAAAGGAAGTTGCCGGAAAACTGAAAAACCTGCCGGGCGTAAACGATATTCACGACCTTCATATCTGGACAATGGACAGCGAATACCATGTTTTATCGGTACATCTGGTTTTGGATGAACCTCAAGACATTGCGAAACAACAGCAAATACGCTCGCAGGCTCACGGCCTGCTGAAAGCGAT
>JAISNS010000289.1 GCA_031276105.1 Dysgonamonadaceae bacterium | reverse complement strand
CGTTTCACAAAATCCGTCGGGCTTTCGTTGTAATAATCCTTGAAACATTTTGCGAAATAGGATGGAGACGTAAATCCAACATCATAAGTCACTTCCGAAATATTGGCTTCGGTGGTCGAGAGCAGATGATACGCTTTTTTCAACCGGATAATACGCAGCAGTTCGTTGGGTGAGTAGTTGGTCAGGGATTTGACTTTACGGTAGAGTTGCGTGCGCGAAAGTCCGATGTGCTGTCCCAAATCTTCTACATTCAGTTCGGAGTCGGAAAGATTCTTTTCGATTAATTCCTTGAGTTTTCCAAGGAAAGAACGGTTGAGGTCGTTACAATCATTGGACGGGTTTCCGGAAAATAAATTTTCGCCGAAAAGTTCTTTCAACCGTTTGCGGCTTTCAATCAGGTTGGCAATGCGCACTTCCAATACATCCGAGTTGAAGGGCTTGGTGATATACTCGTCGGCGCTGCTTTGAAAACCGATAATCCGCTGTTCGTCCAACGAACAGGCAGTCAGCAGGATAATCGGGATATGGCTGGTCGAAAGTTCGGTTTTCAGTTTTCGACACAATTCTACGCCGTCCATTTTCGGCATCATCACATCACTGATAATTATATCGGGGACGTGTTTGACGGCTTTCTGAAAACCTTCTTCCCCATCGGCGGCTTCCAGTATTTTGTACTGCTTGCCTTGCAGGATAATTTTTGTATAGGAACGAATATCGGGATTGTCGTCCACGACCAGAACGGTATGGGAATTTGTTACGAGTGTTTCCTCTTCAAAAAATGTTTCGGTATGTGCTGCCGTATTTTCCTCTAAAAATTCAGGTTGATTTTCAGACTGCTGTTGTATTTCGTTTTCGCTGCCGTCTTCGACGCTTGTAAACGGAATACGAACCGTAAATTTCGTCCATCCGTCCTTTTCACTGCTGACGGCAATGTCTCCGCCGTGCAGTTCGACCATGGCCTTTGTCAATGCCAAACCGATTCCCGAACCGGCGGCGTGCGAATCGACCTGGTAAAAGCGTTCAAAAATGTGTGTAATATCGTTGTCGGAAATTCCTTTTCCCGAATTGGCAACTTCAATAACGGCAAATGTTTTGTCGCCGTCGGTTATTTTGTCCAAATTGATCAAAATAACACCTTTAGGCGGCGTAAATTTCAGGGCATTGGAAAGCAGGTTGAAATAAATCCTTTCCATTTTTTGAATGTCCACAGGCATTACGAAAACGTTGTGGGGAAAGGTATTGAAACTAAAATGCAAATTGCGTTTCCGTGCCAATTCGGCAAACGAATCATTCCATTCGACGATTTGCGCTTTCAAGTCGCACCGGCTCAAATTCAGAATCATTTTGCCGTTTTCGTATTTGCGGAAGTCAATAATCTGGTCAATCAGTTTCAGCAGAATTTTGATGTTTTTTTGAACCAGTTCAAGCAAACGCCGTTGTTCGATATTGATTGATTTGCCTGATAAAAGGGAATTTACCGGACCGGAAATCAGGGTCAGCGGCGTTCGGAACTCATGCGAGATGTTGGTAAAAAAGACCAATTTGGCATGAGTCGCTTCTTCCAACTGTTTGGAAAGGGTAATTAACTGATCGTGTTGCTGTTCCAGTAATTCTTTTTGTTCATTGATTTCGTGATTACGCTGTTTGAGTTTGAGATTCAATCTGTTTTTGGAATTATACGCTCGAAGCAGCAAAATTAAAATCATCGTAAAAAAAACAACAACGGAAACGGCGCTCAAAAAAAGATAATTTTGCTTGACATAGCGCTCTACATAACCGTTTATCCGGCTGTTAAGAACGTTAATTTTCTCTTCCTGCTTAATAATGGCGTCGGTTTGCAGTTTCAATATTTGAGCATTTGTTTCATCAACGATAGTGGTATAGAGCGTATTGTTTTTCTCGTAAGGTCTTTTTTGAAGAATATTCATCGCCAATTGAATGATTTTATCGCCTGCCGTAGGGTAAATAAATGTCGCTTTCAGCCGGTGATTTAACACTTGTTCAATGCCTCCGTCTATCCCCGGCAGCGCGTCAATGCCCACAAACAGAATATTGCCGGCTTTTCCGTGTTTACGGGCGATATTGAAAGCGCCAACCGCCATACGGTCGTTATGCGCGAAAACGAGGTCGATTTGTGGAAATTGAGCAAGGGCTTTTTCCATATTTGTTTCGGCAAGGGCTTTTAGCCATGCGCCGTCATACGAAGCTAACAAATTGATTTCCGGATAATTGTTGATAACGTTTACAAAACCGCTGTGCCGTTCCCCATCGGGAGAAGAGCCGTTCAAGCCCCGGATTTCAACAATATTTCCCTTGCCGCCGAGCAGTTTGGATACATAATTACCGACTTCGCTGCCGATCTGCCGGTTGTCTGCGCCGATAAAAGCCGTATAGTTTTCGGAATTGATTTTCCTGTCCACCACAATCACGGGAATACCGGCCTTGTATGCCTTTTCTATCACTGGCGTAACGGGATTCGTCTGGTTAGGCGCCACAACGATCAAATCTACTTTTTGGCGGATAAAATTCTCAATATCTTCGATTTGCTTTTCCGTATCGTCGGTAACTGTCCGGATATTTAACGAGATTTCGGGATATAGCAAGGCTTCGTGCTGCATTTCGAGGTTCATTTTTTGTCGCCATTCGTCGTTGCTGCATTGCGATACGCCGATGATATAGCGCTCCGGACTCTTTTTTGTACAGGAACCGGATATTGCACAAAAAAGAAATCCGTAAAGCAATGTGCAAAGATATTTATGTGGCGTATATTTCATTGTATCAGATAATTATTGTTTTTGTCAAATGCAAAAAGCAGCATACAATGGTACTGATTTTATGCCGTTTCCAAAGCCGAAATTCTTTGCAGAAACGCGATAAACTGTTTCCGGTTTGTATTTTTCGCAATATACTTTCAACGATTTTGCTTTCACATTGTCGCTTGATTTGGTTTCGAGCGGAATGATTTTTCCGTCTTTGTCCTGAATCACAAAATCCAACTCGGCGCTTCCTTCGCTCACCCAATAATGCGGTTCATAACCGTTGGAAATCAACGAGTTCATCACATAATTTTCCGCCAAACTGCCCTTTATATTGTCAAATGCAGGAAAATCGCTTAAAAATGCCGCTTCGGGAATTTGATATTGTGCCGCGAGCAAGCCAACATCAGACAGATACGCCTTGTAAAAAGTCGGATTTGCATTTGAGTTGAGCGGGAAAAAACCATCATTTATCAGCGTACATTTGCGCACAATGTCGCTGTTGAAAAGCCAGTCGATCGACTCCTGATAGTCCTTTGCCCGCGCACCCGATTTTATAATTTTGAACTGAAATTTATGATTTTCTTTGGTCAGTTGCGAAGGAATACTCTGAAACACCGCAATCGTTTTGCTCGTCATCGCAGGTGTGGAATATTTGCCCATATCCGAAATGTAATTGACAATAATGTTTTGTTGCAGTGCACGAACAAAGGTAAAATCCTTGTGTTCAATGTAATGCTGCACCACTTGCGGCATTCCGCCGGTTTGCAGATAGAGCAGGTAATACTCCATCAATTTGTCGTGCGAAAGGCATTTTTCGTTGTTTGTGAAACAGTCGCGGATTAAATTTGTCGCCTCTTGTTGCCCCAAAGCCCAAAGAAACTCTTCAAAATCAAGCGGATACATTTTCATCTGCATCACTTTACCAACAGGAAACGAAAAGCCCTCGCGGTGCAAAGCTACACCGAGCAGACTTCCTGCTGCAATAATATGATATTCAGGCGCTTGCTCAAAAAAATACTTCAATGAGTTTAACGCGGCAGGACACGCCTGAATTTCGTCGAAAAACAGCAATGTTTCGTTCGGCAAAATCGTCTCGCCCATTCGCACCGAAATTTCACGCAAAATACGCTGCGGTTCGAGGTTTTGTTCAAAAATTCCTTTGAATGATTTATTAAATTCAAAGTTGATATTCAGCACATTGCGATATTCGTTTTTACCAAATTCGAGAATGGTATGCGTCTTGCCGATTTGTCTTGCACCTGTTACGAGAAGCGGCATTCGATAGTCGCTTCCTTTCCAAAATGTTAGATTGCTTACACTTTTTCGTTGCATAAATGTATCGTTTTAGAACGCAAAGGTACGGCTCTTTTTGCAATAATGGTAAATGCCGAAAAATATTTTTTGTTGCAAGGCAATTCTACCCATTCTTCTCTTTAATTCTGCTTGCAAGCAATCCAAGATAAATCACTAATACTGCAACGACTATCACCGCTCCCGACTGACTATCCAACCTGTCGGAAACAACGCCCATCAGCAGCGGGAAAACCGCGCCGCCGGCGATACCCATAATCATCAGGCCGGACACTTCATTGT
>JAISNS010000229.1 GCA_031276105.1 Dysgonamonadaceae bacterium | reverse complement strand
TAAAGTAATGGCAGAAAACGAAAATAATCAAGCATTATTCATTCGGAATTACCGTAAACAATTAAAAGGGCAAGTCCATATTTTTTTATTTGCCATTGTCTTTTTAGGTATCGTCTGTTTGCTGCTGTTTTTCAGCAATCGTTCGTTAATGAATAAGGTAAATAATGAAATATTTGTAGTCGTTGAAGATAAGGTATATAATGCCATTCCGCAGACATTAGCGAAAGATGACAATGATTACAAAATATTTGGCGAGGTAGTCGTGTATAATATGTTTTCTCACGACCAGTTTTCATTTAAAGAACGTACGGATTTAGTAAAAGACTTTATGAACGAAAATACGTTTAATTACATTATGAAATCTTTTGAATACAAAGGGCAGAAAGTAACGGATTATTATCGTAAATATGATGCCCGGTTGTATTATGCGATTGATAGCATGAAGGTAGTTTCAAAGAGTCCGTATCGCGAATTATACGTATACGGTAAGAATCGCGCTATTTTTTCACTCGGCGAGCCGTTGGAATCTGCGCTAAATATGCGGTTTGTGGTTAAAGAAATAGACCGCAGCACGAATAATAAATTTGGGTTATATATCTATGATTTTAACTTTATAAAGTAGTTGTATGAGAAAAATAATGTTGTTATTTGCTTTGTTTATTAGTGTTACGGTAAATGTTATTGCACAGGTACGGATAGAAGATGGTAATATAATGTCTAAAATGAATATATATGATACCGTATTTGTCAATAATGGCACATCTTATTTGATATTTAATCATGATATTTTTTCTTATGCACTGGGAAATGAAACGGATTTTATTGCGCAAGTCAACGAGAATTGCTTGATGATACGTAATGTTTCCAAACATGACAAGCCATCCAGTATTTTCGTTAGTTACGGCGATAGCACTTATGTTCAGTATTACTATGCCATTTTGCAATATGCGCCGGACAGCATGCAGGAATTTTATGACTTTCGGGATTCCTACAATAAAAATATTACATCTCGTGCACAACGCAAGGAAATTCAGGCGATAGAGCAAATGGAAGAGCAGAATTATTTTTTGTCGGAATTAAAGACCATATCGCAAATTATTAAAGAAATGCCGGATGAAATTGTTGATTTAGGTATTGCGGAAGACGGGTTATCGGCTCATTTACGGTTAATTCGGACGGATAACAACTATGCGTACCTGAAATTTACAATTGTTAATCGTACAGCTGTCGATTATGAGTTTGACATGGTAAGTTTTCAGTATGTTCAAAAATACAAGACAGGTTTATTTCGCAAGAAAAAGATACATTATTTAGATGTTTTTCCGGTGGTAGTTAATGCCAAAACATTAGTTTCTGCTTATAAACAGGAAGTAATGGTCTATATTATTCCGATTTTTGGCATTCGTTCCAATGAAGAGTTATTGATAACATTCAGGGAACGCGCCGGCGGACGGAACATCGCATTTACTATGCATAATAAGGATATTATGAAAGCTAAAATTCTTGAAAAACGTTATTGATTATGGTACAAATATTCCACATAGACCACAATGATTTTGCGGCTGAAGTAGCCGACGGCAATGTGAGTGTAAACCTTACACAGATGGCTAAGCCATTTGGGAAATCCAAGCAGCCAATTCACTGGTTAAAAACGCGGGAAGCGCGTGAATACATCACGGCATTAATTTCCTATAGATCAATGCAGAATAGCAGACTAAGAAAAAGCATTCTGACTGATACACAGAAAGTTGACAATAGCAAGGTGGGGAAAAGTACCTTGCTTCAAAAAATGAAATTAACGGAGGGTTTAATCACAGTTAAAAATGGAGGAGCTAAGGGGGAACACGGTACATGGGCACATGATTACCGGATTGTGATGCGTTTTGCCCAGTGGTTAAGTCCTGAGTTTTCCATAAAAGTAGATGAGTTATTAGTGAGTTTACTGCGTGGTACGCGGGAAGTTATTGAAAATGATTGTCCTTACACCAAGGATTTACTGGAAATGTTGCCGGCAATGCATATGGAGGGCGCTATTTCATTAGAATTGTTGCTGGATATAATGAATGATGTTTGTCATATTGATGATACGGCTTTACGTACCCGTATAGCAGCGAAGGTAATATCGTTACGTAAATCAGGGGTTCAAAGTGTGTAAATTTTATCACCATGAAAGATTTTTTTAAGAATAAAAAGAATTTGTACATACTGGCTGGGGCGCTCATTTCCTTGGTCACGCTGGTCATTTTTATTTATGTAAAAATAGCTGCGTTTAAGGATAACCGGAACAGGCATCAAACGCTTGTCAATGATCCGAAGATAACCGAATCGACGCGCAACAGGGAATATTTGGAAATTTCCCGGGAATCGGCTGCGGGAATTTTTGCCGGCCGGGATTCATTACGGACGGATATAACGGCACCGGCCGGCGATATTACGGAGGCTACTGTTACAGGCGATAGCCGGCCTGCATTGGTTGTACCTGGTAAAGAATTACCGGCTTCCGGCAGTTCTTCTTCTGTTACGCCTGTGCCTGCATCTGCGAGAAGAAAAGAAAGTTTTGCCGGCGCCAGCAAAGGAAAAGCAGCCGTTGCGGATACGACTGTTAAGACGGCTCTTGAGCAACAAATGGACCAAATGGAAGCTAAAGCAGCGCCTTCCTATGTTCCTCGAAAAGTTGCCGAACACAAGGAAGCATCGAAGCCCCGTGTTAATCTTACGGTAGTTAAAAGCCGCAAGCCGGCGGTTTACAGTACTTATAAAGACGATTTGACAACTACCTATGATGATGTGGTTTTGTTTTCGGCAAAGGTCTATGGGTTTCAAAAGATAAAAACCAATGAAACGGTTACTTTACGAAATATTGAAACGATTACGGCCAATGGACATATTATTGCGCCCGGCAGCATTTTCCGCGGGGTTGCAAAGATGTCCGGGAACAGGATGAGCATTGATGTAACTTCCGCCGTATCCAGGGAAGGACGTTATTCCGTAAAGATGTCGGTATATGACAACGATTTTGTACAGGGAATATTTGTAAAGGAAGTATCGGCGGTGCAGGAAGAAAATACTTCGACGGCGGCGGATGCCGCTGTTAATATTGCCGCATCGGCTGTACCTTTCGGCTCGACAATAAAAAGCGTTGGGAAAGAAACAGCTAAGCAGACGGCCCGGGCATTGGAAAAAAACAATAAAATAACCATCACATTAGAGGATGGATATGAGGTCTATTTAGCTATTGCCAAGAAATAAAAAATGAAGTAATGAAAAAGTATTTGATAATAGTATTTTGTTGTTTATTGAACAATATTTGTTTTGCCCAAATGCGCATAGACGGTGGGAGTGGACGCGGCAACAGCTTTTCAAAATACACGGCCAATACGCAACAATTGTCGCTTTATGGTACAACGTCTTTGGATTTCCCGCGCCGGATTGGCGGCGGCCTGGGGTATAATTTTGTGCTTCGCAACCAAAATCTAACTACCATCAATGTACTTTATTATTACAATGCCACAACGGAAACGGAAACAGAGAATATGTATGACCTATCCGGTTCCTACAGTTGGCGCTTTTTTGACATTGGAAGTTCTTTCCGAACTTTTTTCGGTACAGGTATTGATGTGGGCGTTTCTTCGCAATCGAGTTTGATTTTTGATAAACAATTAACGTTAATCACCTATGGGATGCATGCGCTTTTAGAGTTTGATTATTTACTGAGCGATGTTTTTGGATTATTCGTTTCGGTAAAAGAAGAAATGCGATGCATGGAACGGATTGTAGATGTTCGTTTCCGGTACTTTGTCAATGTGGGAATAAAGATAGGTATTTAAACTAATATTTTACAACTTATGAAAAAATTATTTTTTGCAGTATGTTTTATAACGAGTACTATTGCCAGCTTTGCGCAGACTTTTAATTACAGCGACCTTGATAAAGGGTATACAGCATGGGAAAGTATCAATTCTTTCTGTTTTGATTTGACGGAAAATAAACAAAGCCAAACTTTCCCTTTGAGTTATGATGGAGAAACAGGTAAAGGTTCTTATACGCCGTGGTCTTTTCCGGTTTCTTCTAATAATTCTGGATACAATAATTATCAAATATCATTTGCCGGCAATGAACGATTTCGTCCGGTAGCCGCATGGACGGGTGTTAATGTGGGTATTACTAATCTATCGGTATTTATGCCGGTATATGGCGGATGGATACCTGCTACTAACAGTTCGGACTATATTAAAAAAAATATACTTAAAAGAGTATATTATGGGGATGATGCCGGCGGGTTAATATATCTTAGAGAATTAAGCGCGACCACTCATCCTGACGATTATTTTAAAGGATCGTTGTTCTGTTTTGCTCCTTATGTTTCTGTAGGAGCTACTAATTTCAATTATAATACAGGATTTCATTTCTCTCGTCCACAAGCTGATGAGCTGGATGGATTTCCAGCTAGTTTTCACTTTTCCTCTCAAAATGGTATTTCCGACGGGACGATTGCTACCCGGGCATTTTCCGTTAAAAAAGCCGGCAATATGGATGTTTTTAATGTCTCCGACTGGACGAATGCGACGTGGGCAAAAGATGTGGAATCTTATCAGGACGCTACCGGCCGTGTTCGCAATTTGAATGGCGGTGTGGAAGTGTACGTAGTTTATGCCCATCAGGAGCAGATGCCGGGTTATGCTGGCGCTCCGTCGTCAGGCGATGGCTATTATAATGGAACATTGGATGGCGTATCATATCCGTACTCCGGTTTGATAGAAAATGGCGGTTTTTACGGACTTCTCGGCACATGGTTAGGTTGGTACCGATATGCCAATCTTGGCCGAGTGCATGTGTATCCGTCGCGGCCCAAATGGAAAGAGTCTGCTGTTAAACCGAATTACTGTTCATCGGATGTGGTAGATTTGTTGGATTTGATAGATTTAGGGTCTGGGAAATTTTCCGGGAAATTCGCTATTGAGCGTGGTGATGCGGCTGTTCTGGACGGTACTACTTTGGATTTTTCAAAACTTGGCGTTATAAGTAATAATGAAACTATTGGCGTTCGTTGTTATCCTTATTATACGGAAGATAATGATTTTAATATTTCCATGTATATGGAAATAACGGTAAGGTCAAGCACGCAAGTAGAAGATACCGGCGAACAAAAAATTTGCAGTGGAAACAGTAACACTTTTTTGACCCGTTATTTACCTGTTGGCGGCACTTATACCGGTTCTTATATTAAAGATAATACGTTAAACGTCCCTGATGCGGTAAAAGCTAATTTAACAGCCATTGCTGTTACCTACAAATATGCCGCGGAAGGCTGTATAACGACTAAAAATTATACGCAGGTTATCACGAACGGGCCGGACATTACTTTTGATAATATTGCTGATGTTTGTTTAAACAAGGAAATCAATTTGGAAAATTATGCGATACCTGCCGGAGGAACATTTACCGGCAGGGGCATTCATGATAATATTTTTTATCCTGATTTGGCAGGAACAGGTGAACAAACAATGACCTATACGTTAGCGGATGAAAATTGCGAAACAGTTATATCTCAAGATGTGATAGTTCGGGAACTTAACCCTGTTGTTACTTTTAAGGATATTCCTGCAGTTTGCCAAAATGTAGAATATATAGATTTAAAAGATTATTTGGAAGGTTTTGATGTGGATCCCGGAGGCGTTTTTTCCGGTACCGGTGTGCAAAATACGCATTATTTTTATCCGGCAAAAGCAAAAGTCGGCATTAACATTGTTACATATACTTATGGTACCGGTAATTGCAAACAAAGCATAAAGGCTGAAATAACAGTGAAGGAAGTGCCAACGCTGTCTTTTGCATCCGTTAGAAACATATGTACAGTAGCGCCTGTCGACCTAAGTAATGTGCCCAATATAAGAGGCGGTACTTTCACCGGCGTCGGCGTGCAAAATAATATATTGACGCCTGAACTTGCCGGATTAGGTACGGTTATGTTGAGTTATACCGGTGTTGCTGAAAATGGTTGTATCGTATCCGACGTACTTTCTGTTTTGATAGCTGATTTATCGCCCGTCGATGTTAGTTTTGAACCTATTCCGCAATTTTGTCATAATGATAATGATTATTATGAGTTGTCGCCTTATGTTATTGGCCATAATGGTGGTTTATTTAGTGGGAAAGGAGTTAATGGCGGCCGCTTTTATCCTGCAGAAGCATCTGCCGGGTTTAATGTGATTACTTATACTTACGGTTCCGGCATATGTAGGCAAAGTATACAAACAGAAATTTACGTGAAGGCTGTTCCGTCTTTATCTTTTGCCTCTGTCGGAAATGTATGTACAGTAGCGCCTGTGGACTTAAGTAATGTACCTAATATAAGAGGCGGTACTTTCACCGGCGCCGGCGTATCCGGGAATTTATTTAGCCCTGAAATAACGAGCGCCGGCGTCACGGAGGTTCATTACGCCGTGGTATCGGAAACCGGCTGTATTGTTTCTGATAAATTTTCTGTAGTTGTTACATCACTATTACCTATTGATGTAAAATTCGGCGACATTTCCGAATTTTGCGGCAATGACGGCAGTTATTATGAATTGTCGCCTTATATTATCGGTCATAGCGGCGGTACATTTAGCGGTAAAGGAGTTGAAAATGATCGTTTTTATCCTAATAAAGCAGCTGCCGGATTCAATACTGTTACTTATACCTATGGTTCCGGCGTATGTAGGCGAAGTATCCAAACGGAAATATATGTTAATGCATTACCGGTTGTCAGTTTTTCAACTACAGGCAATATTTGCGACAAGAGCGTCATTGATTTGACAAAATATGTAACTCCTGCCGGAGGAACCTTTACCGGTATTGGGGTAAATAATGGCAAGTTTTATCCTGCGGAAGCCGGTTTAGGGTTGCACACTATAACTTATGATGCCTTTGTCGGGAATTGCCCTATTACAGGCAGTACAATAATTAATGTCGTTGGATTAGCGGACAGTGATGCTTCTATTCGTGCTATTGAAGAAGTCTGCAAAACAAGTGAAGACTATATTGATTTACGCGGGTATCTTCTCAATGCTCCCGACAATGGGGTGTTCACCGGCACCGGCGTAGAGAACAATCGTTTTTACCCCGCCAAGGCAAAAGACGGTTTTAATGTTATTCGCTACAATTTCACCGTTGGCACTTGCAATAAAACCATCACTTCGGAAATTTTTGTTAAATCCGTTCCGGTTGTAAGCGTCAGGTCTGTTCCGGCAATATGTGATAAAACAGCTGTTAATTTAAGCAATTATGTAGACATAAAAGGCGGTCTGTTTTCAGGTATTGGAATATCAGGGGATATGTTTATACCGGATGCTGCCGGCATAGGACAACATAACATAAAGTATACCGTTCAGTTTGGGGAATGTTTTAACGCTGCCACAATGACGATGAATGTTCTTGATTTACGAGAAACAGATATTGTATTTAACGAATTTCCGACATTTTGTAAAAGCGATTCTTCCTATATAGATTTACGGACGTATATTCGTAACCATGAAGGCGGGACTTTTGCCGGTACCGGCATAGAAAATTATCGTTTCTATCCGTCCCGGGCCAGGGAAGGGTTTAATACCATTTCCTACACCTATGGTGATGGTTCTTGCAGAAGAACTATTTTTTCAGAAATATTGATTCGTCCGGCTCCGACAGTTAATATTCTTTCTTTGCCCAAAGTTTGTCAAAATGATATTACCCTTCATCTCGGCAACTATGTTAGTCCTGCAGGCGGCGTGTTTACCGGCATCGGCATAACGTCAAATGGTATTGTAGAAACTGCGTCTTTGGATATTGGCAAGTATAATTTTTATTACGATTACAGGGATAATAATATGTGTTGGAATAAAACACTATTGTCATTAGATGTTGTAGATTTGTGTTCATCACAAATTAAGTGGAAAAACACTATTCCTCAGTTATGCAATGCAGACAATGATTATATAGACCTTCGTGATTATATAGAAAATTTTATAGAAGATGGTGTGTTTAGTGGTACCGGGGTGGAAAATTATCGTTTTTACCCAACTCGTGCAAAAGTTGGATTTAATACTGTATCCTATACGTACGGAACCGGGGTTTGCAAGAAAACAATAAAAACAGAAATTGTTGTTAACGCTATTCCGGCAGTGAATATTGGGGCAGTTCCAAAAATTTGCCAGAGTAATATCATACTTGATTTAAGCAGGTATATTACGCCTGTTGGCGGTAGTTTTAGCGGCGTTGGCGTAACGCCGGATGGAATAGTTACAGCAGTTGGATTAGGTATTGGGAAACATGAATTGTATTACGATTATCAAAATGATAACGCATGTTCTATAAGAACGTCCTTTCAGGTAGATGTAGTAGATTTATGTTCCACCCAAACGAAGTGGTCAAGTGCCTTACCGCAATTATGCGACACTGATAGTAGTTACATAGAACTATCCGACTATATCGAATTTTACCATGGAAATGGAACATTTAGCGGTTCCGGCGTAGAGAACAATCGTTTTTACCCATCTAAAGCGAAAGCAGGATTTAATACTATCAGTTATATTTTTGGCGAAGGCGTTTGTAAAAAAACAATCAAAGCGGAATTTTTTGTAAAAACAGCCCAAACCGTGTTATTGAATAATATTCCGCGTATTTGCGATAAAAACCCCGTGGATATGTCGAATTTTGTAAATATTAAGGGGGGTGATTTTTATTATGGAAACAAAAAAATCGGCGTTTTTTATCCTGAAAATTTCGGCATCGGCAAACATGCATTACACTATCAAGTCAGTTATGACGGTTGCATTTCTACTGTTGCACTGGTATTGGAAGTTGCTGATTTGATGGAAACAGATATTGTATTTGATGCGATGCCATCTTTGTGTAACAACGATGACAGTTATTATGAGTTAGCTCCGTATATTCGGAATCATACCGGCGGCACTTTTACCGGCGCTGGTGTTGAAAATAACCGTTTTTATCCTGTTAAAGCGAAAACAGGTTTTAATACGATTACTTACACATATGGCGACGGCCCCTGTAAGAAAACAGTTAGGAGCGAAATTTTTATTACTGCGGCTACCCCCATTACTGTTAACAATGTGCCACGGATATGCTCTAAGGATACTGTTTATTTATCCGATTTGGTAAGTATCAAAGGCGGTACGTTTAGTTATGCCGGAGCGGGTATACCGGAACTGTTCATTCCTGCATCTTTTGGTATAGGCAGGCATGAAATTACTTATAACGTGACGCATAATCAATGTGTATCTGCTACAACTTTTGCTATAGAAGTGTTGGATTTAATGGAAGCGGATATTGCTTTTGACAGCATCCCTGTTATGTGTAACAATGATGGCAGTTATTATGAGTTAGCTCCGTATGTTCGCAATCACTCCGGTGGCACTTTTACCGGCGCTGGTGTTGAAAACAACCGTTTTTATCCTGCAAAAGCGAAGGAAGGATTTAACACGATTGTTTACTCGTACGGCGATGGTTCCTGCAAAAAAACGATACGTGGCGAAGTGTTTATTACTGCGGCAACCCCCATTACCGTAAATAATGTACCTCGTATATGTTCTAAAGACAGTATCAATTTATCTGATTTGGTAAGTATCAAAGGCGGTACGTTCAGTCATCTCGGGATGATTATATCAGAATTTTTCCGGCCTGAATCGTTCGGGGTCGGGCAATATATCATTGATTATGCTGTCAATCATGATCAATGTATTTCTAAAACTGCTTTTACCATAGAAATTTTAGATTTAATGGAGGCGGGTATTAAATTTGACAGTATACCAATAATGTGTAAGCAGGATTTAGGATTTATTGATTTACGCGATTATATCCGTAACCACGAAGGTGGCACATTTACCGGCGCCGGCGTAGAAAACAACCGCTTTTATCCAAGCCGGGCGAAAGAAGGTTTTAATACAATTACTTATACTTATGGTTTTTCCGCATGTCAAAAGAGTATCAAACGGGAAGTAGAAATTGTGAATTATACAGGTATAACCGTTAGTTTTGTTCCTGTTTCCAAACGTTGTGATGCCACGTCTGTGAATTTATTAAATTATGTAAATATAAAAACCGGGACCTTTCACGGGCCGGGCGTTGTAGATACAATATTTTATCCTGATGTAGCCGGTATTGGCAAACATGATATATCTTATGTAGTTCGCGATAGTATTTTTAATATTTATACGACTACAACAATAGAGGTGGTATCCCTGTTATCCCCCAATGTCCGTTTTAAGACACTGCCGATGTTTTGCCGTTCACAAGGCGAAGCCATTGATTTAATGGAATACATTGAAAACAGTGACGACGGTATATTTACAGGTAAAGGCGTTAAAAATAATCGCTATTTCTATCCTAATGAAATAACGACAGAAGATAATGTTATTACCTATACCTATGGCGCCGACATTTGTAAACGTTCCATTAGTACAACGTTAAAAGTGTACAGCGCACCAAATAACGGTAATATTGAAATTGACGATATTATTATTTGTTGCGGCTCAAGCTTGGATTTGGGAAAAATGGTTGTTCCGGCCGGTGGAACATTTACCGGCGAATACATAACGCCGGCCGGCATATATTCCGGTAATTTAGCGACTACCGGTGAAGTGCGCGTAGTTTATTCCATTGCAAATAAAGGCTGCATTCTTTCAAAAGAAATTGTTATAAAAAATGAGGCTATTATTCCGCTTGATTTTTCCGTTAATGTAGAAGTCGTCGGGGATGGCGGCAAAGTTCGCTTTATTCCGCCGGCTGTTGATGAAATCAGTTACCGTTGGGATTTTGGCGATGGTGCCTATTCCTTTGAAGCGTCGCCGTGGCATTATTATTATCATCCGGGTATTCATACCGTATCGTTTGAGATGAAAGACCGCAAAGGATGCCTGCGAACAGTTGTCAAGGAGAATTATATTTCAGTAGTAGTTAATGAAAATCTTACTACGCAGAGCATGCCTTTAAAAGCCATGTACGTTGGGGGAACGGAATATGTTTTAACATTGCCTGAAAAACCCGGTAATGCACCACCGGCAGAAGAATTAGCCGGTGTGCAAATTTATCCCAACCCAACCAATGGAATATGCTGGATAAAAGGATTTGAACAGATAGAACGGATTATAATACTTGATGCTTCCGGTGAAATTCTTCAGGATATGGCAGCGTCAAGCACTATTCATATATCCGGGAAAGCGGGTATTTATTTAGCAAGGTGCATAGGCAAGAACAAACAAATAAAAGTTATAAAGATTGTAAAACAATAACAATATGAAACAATTTTTCGTCGTAATTTTTGCTCTATTATTTGTCGCTTGCGACTATAATATGGATTCATTTCGTCGCCATAATGCCCCGACCATTTTTGAAATAAGGACATCCGATGGCGTACAAAAGGGCATGGCTCAATACATGGATTCTATAAAAATAGCACAAATACGTACCGTGCAATTAACATTCAAAGATGATGTAAAATCTTTGAATGCCAAAGTATATTTTGACAAAGGCGAAAATAATATTTCTGCCATATTGAATAATACGGATACTATTAAGCATAATATATCTTATACAGTCGCTATCGATGAGCCTGTACAAATAAATTTTATTGGGCGGAAACAGGGACAAGTTGCCGGTACGTTAGAATTTTCCGATTATTATGGTGAAAAGTCATCTACATTGTTGGAATTATTTGTGTTCAACAATCTCTATCCCGTATGTCGGTTACAAATTAAAGAAGTAAAAGAATTATCCGACTATGAATATTTGATAGACTTGTCTTCTTCTTTTGACAGAGATGCACGTTTTGGCGGTAATATTACCACTTATGAGTATAAAATAGGTAATTATTATTCATTAACCACAGACAGGGATGCTATCTATCATATTTTTCCCACTGCCGGTACTTATGACGTTAAATGCCGGGTGAAAGATAATGACGGTGCATGGAGTGATATTGTCAGTACAAAAATTACAATATAGGCTATATGGAAATTAAAAATCACAGGGAAACAATGCCGGGAAAAGAATCATCACGAAAAACCAGCATAAAAATGAAACAACCGCAGTTGGAATATTTTAAGTTGGAATTACAAAGCGTTAAAAGAGAAATAGCCGAATTGGTAAAGATGACGGATATTGATTTTAGCTATAACAATGACAAAAGATGAATAGTGTATGCCTACTCACTTAGACAATAAGATTAGAGCCGTATCCGATATGATAATTGCGAAACTTGAAAAGGTAGAAGCAGGGCAATGGCAGCGACCGTGGGTTAATGTCAATAATGGTATAGCCCGTAACATTTCCGGCCGCAATTACAGCGGATCCAACTTACTTTTTCTTAATTTTCACACGGAAGAAAAAGGATATATGTCTCCGATTTATCTGACTTTTTCACAAGCTAAAGAAGCCGGCTTGCAAATAAAAAAAGGCGAGCGTTCTTTCCCTGTTTTTTACAGCAATCTTACAATAACTGATAAATTCAAGAATAAAATAGATATAGTTGATTTCAAATCATTGTCAAAAGAAGAACAAAAAGAATGTCATGTTAAATCTTTTCTAAAAGCATATGACGTTTTTAATATTGGCCAGACAAATATGAGCCAGGTAGCTCCTGAGCGGTATGCTACTCTGACAAATAAAAGCGATAAGGTATTGCAAAATAAATACCATAATGCAACGCTTTCTTCGATGCTGGATAACAACATGTGGGTGTGTCCCATTGAATTACACGGAAATAAGGCTTATTACAATGTTTTAAAAGATACCATAACGCTTCCACGTCCGGAGCAATTTAATGAACAGGGGGATTTTTTTGGAACGCTACTGCATGAAATGGCACATAGCACGGGACACAAAGAAAGGCTCGACAGAGATCTTGAAAGGGGCGGTGATACGATTTTCAGAGCGAGGGAAGAATTGATAGCAGAACTTGCGTCTGTCGATGCCGGCATGAAACTGGGCGTACAAAAAGAAATTTCAGAGAACAACTATGCGTACGTTAAATCTTGGATTGAGACGGCACGGCAAGATAATAAATTTGTATATAAGGCAATAGTTGATGCGGTAAAGGCTTCTAATTATATAACGGAGGCTTTAGGGATAAAAAGCGAACTTACCGAAAAGATAGAACAGGCACAAGCCATTGGCACTAATATTGCTGCTTCCCATAAAGAAATTGAGTACGGTCAAAACACGATAGCGCACAATGATTCTGACAATCAGAAAAACGACCTGCTAACAGTAAACACCCGCTTCAACGAAGAACTGAAACAGCAAATTAACGGAACGCTTCCAAAAGAACATACTTACAAGTTAGGTAATCCTTCCTTTATTTTGCAGGCTGCCGGTGTTCCTGACTTACCAATTGAATTGCGTGCATCCCGTTTAAGTGATAAATCCATGCAGGAAAATCACCCGTTTGCTTTGTTAGAAGTGAAGGATTTACCGAAAGCTATTCAAAATCCTATGGCAGTATTTCGCAGCGCTACACATATAGGCAGTTATGTAATAATGACAGAAATTGAACACGAAGGGAAAAACTATGTCGTGGCGTTACAAGCTAATAAGCAAAAGAAAAATATTGAGATAAACGATATACGCAGTGTCCATTATCGTAGAACTAACGTTCACATTGCTAATTGGATTAATGAAGGATTGGCGAACTATGTGAATAAAGAAAAAATGATTGAATGGGTTGCTAAACAGCGGTACATTTCCGCTGAGGTTAGACAACCATTCAATCATGCTGCAAAGGTAATACAAAATTTTGAAAACCCAACAATATTAAACATAAATTTATATCATTCTTTAAATAATAAAATTATGGAAAATTCTAATGTGCCAAAAGAAATTACTTACAAAGAGCTTCAGGCAATGACAGACGAACAAATAGCGTCTTTGCCTATCAAGACATTTGTACAATTAGCGAAAGGAGATCTTCTGGCTAAAAAGAGAATATATGGCTTTGTTCCTATCGAAGCATTACATGAAGATCTTCTGGTTAAAAAGAGAATAAGTGGCTTTTTACCTGCCGAAGCATTAGTGAAATTAGCTAAAGATGAAGATGTTTCTGTTCGCAAATATGTCGCCGGTAATCCCAATATATCAGCTGAATTATTAGAGAGATTAGCGAAGGACAATGCAGAATTGGTCCGCAAATATGTCGCCGATAATCCCAATACATCAGCTGAATTATTAGAGAGATTAGCGAAGGACAAAGAGGTGTGGGTTCGCAAAGAAGTTGCCGGTCATCCCAATACATCGGCGAAAGTATTGGAGAGATTAGCGAAGGACAAAGAAGCGTGGGTTCGCCAAAGGGTTGCCGATAATCCCAATACATCTGCTAAAGTATTAGAGAGATTATCGAAAGATAAAAATACAAAGGTTTGCGAAGCGGTTGTCGGTAATCCCAATACATCTGCTGAAGACTTAGAGAAGATGTATAATAGAGTATTAGATTTGGAAGATGCTTGGGAATTGCGTGAAAAGTTGGAGGGTACATTTCGTCAATCAGCATTTAAGGTATTAAAAGAACTATCGAAGAACTATGGGGAAGAACTATACAAGGAAGGAGTGTGGGTTCGCAAAGCGGTTGCCGGTCATCCCAATACATCTGCTGAAGTATTAGAGCGACTATCGAAAGATAAAAGTGCTCAGGTTCGCGAAAAAATTGCCGGTCATCCCAATACATCTGCTGAATTATTAGAGAGGTTATCGAAGGACAAAGAGGTGTGGGTTCGCGCGTCAGTCGCCCAGAATCCCAATACATCTGCCATAACATTAAACCGATTGGCAAAGGACAAAGCGGTTCGCGCGATGGTCACTCTTCGTCAATTGCCAAAAGAAATCACCGCTGCTGACTTTTGCAAGATGACAGCAGAACAAAGAGCATCTTTGCCAAATAACCTGACTATCAAAGGAGATTTAGACATGGGCGCTACTCTGCCCACTGATCTAAAGGATCTGAAACTTCCAGAGAATCTGACTATCGAAGGCGATCTAGAGATTTCAGGGAGTGAGATAGAGTTAAAGGAATTACCTAAAAACTTAACCGTTACAGGTGCCCTGAGAGGGCAGTTTTCGACTATTAAATCGTTACCGAACGGGCTTAACGTATCGAGGACGTGTGATTTTTCGCATTCTAATCTTGAGTCAATTGGGGAAAATGTAGTCATTGAAAAGCTTACCCTTTCTGATGATGTGCCCTTAAAAAGTGTTGCAGGGGTTAAAGGGGTTAATGTTGAAGACTTTAATTCCTTCAGTAATGCTAAAATAAGCACAAGCGGTACAAGTGAATACGTAGAAATTTCCAAATTCAATTCTAATGATGTTGCAAAAAATATTATTAACCTAAAAAATAATTTAATTATGAGTGAAAAAAATCACGTAGGAAATTCCTACAAAACAGTTACCGAAAAAGGTACATTTTACAATTTCGAGGTCAGAAAAGAGACTATCGAAAAGATGGAAGGAGTCGGCAAGCGCAATGAAATTTTCCTTGCGATTGAACCGAAGAACAAAGTAGAGAGTGAGAGACACCCTACGCACAGCGTGTACGCAGGGGACAGGCATGAGCAGCGCGAGCTGCAGTTGGTGCTCTCGAAAGATGCCTTGTTGAAAGCGCCGGTGGATGGCTACGGCAATATCAAGGTTTTTGCTGCATCCCGAGAAAAAATAGGAGCGGACCTTTCCAATTATTCCGTCGCTTTAGAACAGAAAGACCCGGAAA
>JAISNS010000228.1 GCA_031276105.1 Dysgonamonadaceae bacterium | reverse complement strand
ATTTCTGCTTGACTATTTCCCTTATTTTGTTTTCTTTATCCATCGTTAGCGGACTTACTCCGGCGGACAAAGGTAGTGTTTTTTACCGAATAGTTGAAATATCGGTTAATTCTTTTTTTTGAAAATAAACCTTTAATTACGGTGATGTTTACCAGTTGTTATTATAATGAACATTTTAGACCGGAGAAGAAGTATATTTTTGGTAAACAATCTTTTCACGCCGATTGCAAGCGCCGGTTTTCCGATTTTTCGATTTTTTCTTTGGCGTAGTCCAAATGAATATGAAATTCTTTTTGTCCGGTTCCGGGTAAATCAAACATGGCGTCGATCAGGATGTCTTCCGTGATGGAACGCAAGCCTCGGGCGCCTAATTTAAATTCAATGGCTTTCTCTACAATATATTCCAACACTTCTTCGTCGATGCTTAAGTTTACGTTGTCCATTGCGAACATTTTCTTGTATTGTTTAATAATCGAATTTTTCGGTTCGGTTAAGATGCTTCGCAACGCTTGCCTGTCCAGCGGTTCGAGGTAAGTGAGGATGGGAAGTCGCCCGATGATTTCGGGAATCAATCCGAATGCTTTCAAATCTTGCGGGGCAATGTACTGTAAAAGATTGCTCCGGTCGATTTTCTTTGTGTTTTCGCTTGCTGCATAACCAATCACTTGTGTGTTGAGGCGTTGGGCAATCTTCCGTTCAATTCCGTCGAATGCGCCGCCGCAGATAAACAGGATATTTTTGGTATCGACGGCAATCATTTTCTGTTCGGGATGTTTGCGTCCGCCCTGTGGAGGGACATTGACGACGGAGCCTTCCAAAAGTTTCAATAGACCTTGCTGAACGCCTTCGCCGCTTACATCGCGCGTAATGGATGGATTGTCGCTTTTGCGGGCGATTTTATCTATTTCGTCGATGAATACAATACCGCGTTCGGCTTCTTCTACTTTGTAATTGGACACCTGAAGCAAACGGGTCAGGATGCTTTCGATATCTTCGCCTACATAGCCGGCTTCGGTCAAAACCGTTGCATCGACAATGGCAAAGGGGACTTTCAGCAAGCGGGCAATTGTTTTGGCTAACAGCGTTTTGCCTGTACCGGTAGAACCTACCATGATGATGTTGGATTTTTCGATTTCCACGTCGTTATCATCATTATTTATTTGCATCAGCCGTTTGTAGTGGTTGTAAACCGAAACAGATAAATAGCGTTTGGCTTCGTCCTGTCCGATTACGTAAAGGTCGAGATGTGTTTTAATATCTTTGGGGCTGGGAAGTTTCTCGTTAGAAAATAGATAATCCTTCTTTTTCTTATCTTTAGCCATTGCTTCGCTGGCGATATGAAACGCTTGGTCGGCACACATGTCGCAGATATATCCATGCAGGCCGGCAATCAGAATGGAGACTTCTTTTTTCGAACGACCGCAAAAGGTACAATATTCGTTGAGTTTCGCCATGATTATTTTTTAATTAATACTTTGTCTATCATCCCGTAATCGAGCGCTTCTTCCGAAGTCATCCAAAAGTCGCGATCGCCGTCTTGCAGTACTTTTTCATACGGTTGTCCCGAATGGTCGGCGATAATTGTATAGATTTCCTTTTTCACTTTCAGTATTTCACGTGCGGTGATTTCTATATCGGAAGCCTGTCCTTGCGCTCCGCCTAACGGTTGGTGAATCATCACTCGCGAATGTTTCAGCGCCGAACGTTTTCCCTTTGTTCCGGCAACCAGCAATACCGCAGCCATCGAAGCGGCCATACCGGTACAGATTGTTGCTACATCGCTGGAAATAAATTGTATAGTGTCGTAAATACCGTATCCGTCGTAAACCGAACCGCCCGGAGAATTAATATAAATGGAAATTTCTTTTCCGGGTTCGGAAGAGTCCAGAAAGAGCAGTTGCGCCTGAATAATGTTTGCCACATCATTATTAATCTGTGTACCCAAAAAGATGATGCGATCCATCATCAAACGGGAGAAAACATCCATTTGCGTAACGTTTAACTGACGTTCTTCCATGATATTGGGCGTAATCATATCGTTCGAAATCCGGGTATATTTGTCCAGGATATTCGAATTGATCTTTAAATGTTTCGTCGCATACTTATTAAAATCGTTCATATTCTTTATTCTTTTTGTTTTATTGGGGTTCAATCATTTTTTTTAATTCGTCCATGGGTATTTCTTTCGGTTCTGTTGTAACTATTTTTTTCAGAACGATAATCAATTCTTCATCCAGTATCCTGTTGTAAAAACTGTACACCGTTTCCTTATTCTTCAACATTTCCTGTATATAGTGTTCCAGCCATTGATCGGAAACGTTGTTCATCCCATACTTTGCTAACTGGATGCGTGCGGTAAGTTCCGCATAATGATAAATATCTTCTTCTTTAACATTGATGTTGTATACCTTGACAATTTGGTTTCGAATCAGTTGAGACTTTAAAGAAGAAATAAATTTCGGGTAATTTTCTTCAATGGATTCCGGTGTTTGTTTGTCGTTGGAAAGCCGTATATAGCGTTTCAGAAATTCATCGGGAAAGCGGATGTCTTTGTTTTTTTCGTCCAGCAACTGCTGTACATCGGCGAGGAATTTGTAATCGCTGTCGGTGACCAATTGTTTAGTTATTAATTCTTTGATTTTGTTCCGGAATTGTTCTTCGGATGTAACCGTACCCGGTTCGTAGATTTTATCGAATAATTCCTGATTGATTTCCGCTTCTTTGTAGCGGGTGATTTCGTTGATGGTATAAGCGAAATTTCCGGTATGGCTGTTTACTTCTTCTTTCTTGATTTTCAGTAAAGAAGCCAGTTCGGCTTCATTTCCTTCGTTTGCTTTGAAGGGATTGAAAACAACGGTATCTCCGGTTTTAGCCGTCAAAAATTTGTTTTTTTCTTCTTCATCTTTGATATAAGAAGGTATTAAGATCATTGATTCGACGAAAATTCCGTTTTCCTGCGGGTCGCCGTCTTCGTTTAATTCCTCCAATTTGCCTTTAATCATATCGTCTTCTTCGACCTGATCAATTTGTACGTAATCGGCGTAAGACTTTTGGTAATTGTTGACCTGAGAATCGATCATTTCATCGGTTATTGCGATCGTATGATAAGGCACAATGTCGTCTTTAGACAATTGCACGTTTATTTCGGGAGTAAATCCCAAATCAAAAGTAAATTGATAATTGCCCGGCGTATCAAAATCCGGTTTGTAGTATTCATCTTCGCGAGGAAGCGGTTGTTTTAATAACGGCAAGTTGTTTTCCTTAATATATATATCCAGTTGATTGTCCAGCAGTTTTTCAATTTCTTCGAGCAACACCGCTTTTCCGTATTTTTTCTCAAGCAGGGAATGGGGAACCATTCCTTTGCGGAATCCCGGAAAATCTATTTCCCGGCTGATTTCTTTTAATCGTTGTTTTATTCTTTGCGCATAATCGTCTTTAACTACTTCAACCGTTAATGTTGCATTTACCGAATCAATTTTGTTTAATGTAATTTTCATTATTGAATTATTTGTTGATATATATTATTTTCTGTTATTTTTCTGTTCAAACTAATGCTTTACTCCTCTTAATCGGCTAAAAAAGGAGATAAAAAAGCCAAAAAAAACAGCATGTTTTCTACCGGTAAATCACTAAAAATGATTAATTTAGCAGCGATTTTCCAAGTCGTAAAAACTATGCCGCGGTGCAAAATTACATGAAAATTTTTAATTTCCAAGCGCG